>NZ_JBFRER010000201.1:0-7303 GCF_052114405.1 Streptomyces sp. M-16
TCCCTGCTGGACGTGCTCCGCCAGAAGGACGGCGCGCCGGGCTTCGACCGGGTGGATGTGGTCCAGCCCGCGCTGTGGGCGGTGATGGTGTCCCTCGCCGAGCTGTGGCGGGCCAACGGCGTCGTTCCGGCCGCGGTCGTCGGTCACTCGCAGGGGGAGATCGCGGCCGCGGCCGTGTCCGGTGCGCTGTCGTTGGAGGACGCGGCGAAGGTGTCCGCGCTGCGGGCCAAGGCGCTGCTCGCCCTGGCCGGCAAGGGCGGCATGGTGTCGGTCGCCGAGACGGCCGATGCGGTGGTGGAACGTATCTCCGGCTGGGGTGAGCGGCTGGCGCTGGCTTCCGTCAACGGTCCGCGGTCGACGGTGGTTTCGGGTGCTCCGGAGGCTCTGGACGAGCTGATGGCGGTCTGTGAGGCCGACGGGGTGCGTGCCCGTCGGATCAATGTGGACTACGCCTCGCACGGTCCGCAGGTGGAGTCCATCCGTGACGAGGTCATCGGCCTCCTCGCGGGCATCGAGCCGCGGACCGCCGAGATTCCGTTCTTCTCGACGGTGACGGGGGAGTGGGCCGACGGTTCCGAGCTGGACGCGGAGTACTGGTACACCAACCTCCGCCGCACCGTCCGTTTCCAGGAGGCCATCAACGGCCTCCTGGAGCGCGGACACAAGGTCTTCGTCGAGACCAGCGCCCACCCCGTGCTGACCATCGGCGTCCAGGAGACCATCGAGGCCGCCGGCGCGTCCGCCGTCACCCTCGGCACCCTGCGCCGCGACGAGGGCGGCCCGCAGCGCTTCCTCGCCTCCCTCGCCCAGGCCTGGACCCACGGCGCCCCCGTCGACTGGCAAGCGGTCCACGCCGGCCAGGACGCCCGGCGGGTCGACCTGCCGACGTACGCCTTCCAGAACGAGCCCTTCTGGCCGGACCCGCTGCCGCCCTTCTCCGGCGACGCCACCGGCTTCGGGCTCTCGGACGCCGGACACCCGATGCTCGGCGCGGCCGTGAGCCTCGCGGGCGGCGAAGGCCTCCTGTTCACCGGCCGGATCGCCCCCGACACCCAGTCCTGGCTCGCCGACCACGCGGTCTCCGGCACGCCCCTCCTCCCCGGCACCGCCTTCGTCGAACTCGCCGTACGCGCCGGCGACGAAGCCGGCTACACCCTGCTGGACGAGCTCACCCTCGAAGCGCCGCTCGTCCTCCCGGCCAGCGGCGGAGTCCACCTCCAGGTGCTCGTCGGCCCCGACGGCGGCTCCGGCACCCGCCCCGTCACCGTCCACTCCCGCGCCGAGGACGCGCCCGCCGACCTGCCCTGGACCCGGCACGCCAGCGGCGTCCTCGCCCCCGGGGACCGCGCACCCGGATACGACCTGACCTCCTGGCCGCCCGCCGGCACCGAACCCGTGGACCTCGAAGGCTTCTACGACGCCGCGGCAGAGACCGGCTACCGGTTCGGCCCCGCCTTCCAGGGCCTGCGCGCCGCATGGCGCCACGCCTCCACCGGGGACGTGTTCGCCGAGGTCGCGCTGCCCGACGGCCACCAGGGCGAAGCGGCCGCCTACCTCCTGCACCCCGCCCTGCTCGACGCCGCGCTGCACGCCATGCGGCTCGGCGAGTTCATCGAGCTGACCGGCCAGGCCCGGCTGCCCTTCGCCTGGAGCGGAGTCTGCCTCCACGCGGCCGGCGCCGGCACCCTGCGGGTCCGCGTCAGCGCGGCGGGCACCGACACCATCGCGGTGGACGTCGCCGACGCGGCCGGCGCACCGGTCGCCACCGTCGACGCGCTCGTCCTGCGCCCCGTCGACACGGCCACCCTGCGGCAGGGCGGCGACGGCGGCACCGACGGACTGTTCCGCCTCGACTGGACGGCGCTGCCCACCGGCGCCGACGCCTCCGCCGCCGGGAACTGGGCCGTGCTGGGCTCCGGCGCGTCCGCCGTCGCCGCCGCGCTGGAAGGCGCGGGCGCGGTCGTCGACCGCTACGAGGACCTCGCGGCCCTCGCCGCCGCCGACGGCGCGGCCCTGCCGCAGACCGTGGTCCTCCCCTACGGGGACAGGACCGACGGCCCGGCCACCGGCTCCCACGGCGCCCTCCCCGAGGTCCACGCCGAGGCCGCCGCCCTGCTGGCCACCGTGCAGGAATGGGTGGCCGGGGAACGCTTCGCCGGATCCCGGCTGGTCGTCCTCACCCACGGCGCGGTCGCCACCCGTACCGGCGAGGACGCCACCGGCCTCGCGCACTCGCCCGCCTGGGGCCTGATCCGCTCGGCACAGGCCGAGAACCCCGGCCGGCTCCTGATCGCCGACCTCGACACCACCGAGGAGTCGGCCGCCGCCCTGCGGGGCGCGGTTGCCACGGCCCTCGTCCACGACGAGCCGCAGACCGCGCTGCGCGCCGGCACCGCCCTGGTGCCGCGCCTGGTCCGGTCCGGCGCGGGCACGGCCCTGCCGGTACCGGCCGGTGCCGCCGCCTGGGCCCTGGACACCACCGCCGCCGGAACCCTCGACCACCTGTCCCTGCTGCCCCGCCCCGAGGCGGCCGGAGCGCTGCCCGAGGGCGCGGTGCGGATCGCCGTGCACGCCGCCGGGCTCAACTTCCGCGACGTCCTCGTCTCCCTCGGGATGTACCCGGGCGGCGGGTTCATGGGCTGCGAGGCGGCCGGTGTGGTCGTCGAGACCGCCCCGGACGTCACCCACCTCGCCCCCGGCGACCGGGTGGCGGGCATGGTCCCGCACGCCTTCGGGCCCCTCGCCGTCGCGGACGCCAAGATGGTGGCCCGCATCGCCGAGGGCTGGTCCTTCGAGAAGGCCGCCTCGGTGCCCGCCGCCTTCCTCACCGCGTACTACGCGCTCGTCGACCTGGCGGGCCTGAAGGCCGGCGAACGGGTCCTGGTCCACGCCGCCGCGGGCGGTGTCGGCTCGGCCGCCGTGCAGATCGCCCGGCACCTGGGCGCCGAGGTGTTCGGCACGGCGAGCGAGGGCAAGTGGGACGCGCTGCGCGCGGCCGGTCTCGACGACGCCCGCATCGCCTCCTCCCGCGACGCCTCCTTCGAGGAGCGCTTCCGCTCCGCCACCGGCGGCGAGGGCGTCGACGTCGTCCTGGACTGCCTGGCCGGCGACCTGGTCGACGCCTCGCTGCGGCTGCTGCCGCGCGGCGGCCGGTTCGTCGAACTCGGCGCCACCGACGTCCGCGACGCCGGACAGGTGGGCCTCGACCACCCGGGCGTCCACTACCGCCGCTTCGACCTGGCCGAGGCCGGCCCGGAGCGCACCGCCGGGATGCTCGCCGAACTGGCGGGCCTCTTCGAGGCGGGCGCCCTGAGCCCGCTCCCCACCCGCACCTGGGACGTCCGCCGGGCTCCCGAGGCCTTCCGGTTCATGAGCCAGGCCAAGCACACCGGCAAGATCGTCCTGACCGTCCCGCAGGGCTGGGACCCGGCCGGAACCGTGCTGATCACCGGCGGAACCGGCACCCTGGGCGCCCTCCTCGCCAAGCACCTGGTCACCGAGCACGGCGTACGGCACCTGCTGCTGGCCGGCCGCCGCGGCCCGGACGCCCCCGGCGCGGCCGAACTCGTCGCGGAGATAGCGGAGTCGGGCGGTACGGCCGAGGTCGTGGCCTGCGACGCCGCCGACCGCGACGCGCTCGCCGCCGTCCTCGCCGCGATCCCCGCCGACCGGCCGCTGACCGGCGTGGTGCACGCGGCCGGGGTCGTCGACGACGGCGTCTTCGCCTCGCTGACCCCGGCCCGCATGGAGCGCGCCATGCGGCCCAAGGTGGACGCCGCCTGGAACCTCCACGCGCTCACCCGCGACCTGGACCTGCGCCACTTCGTCCTCTACTCCTCGGCGGCCGGCGTGACCGGGAACTCCGGACAGGCCAACTACGCCGCCGCCAACACCTACCTGGACGCGCTCGCCCACCACCGCCGCGCCCAGGGCCTGCCCGCCACCTCCCTCGCCTGGGGCATGTGGCACCAGACCAGCGAGCTCACCGCCGGACTCGACGACACCGACCTGGCCCGGTTCGGCCGCGGCGGCGTCACCCCGCTCACCGCGGAGCAGGGCCTCGCCCTGTTCGACGCGGCCGTGGACCGGGACGAGGCACTGAGCGTCCCCGTCCGGCTCGACCCGGCCGCGCTGCGCGACTCCGCCGGCGGGGCCGGCCTGCCCGCGCTGTACCGCTCGCTGGTCCGCACCCCGGTGCGCCGGGCCGCGGGCACGGCCGCCACCGCGGAACCGGACGGCTCCTCGCTCACCCGCAAGCTCGCCGGACTCTCCGCCGAGCGCCGCCGCGACGTCCTGCTGGACCTCGTACGGACCAACGTCGCGGCCGTCCTGGGCCACGCCAACCCCGGATCCATCGAGGCCGACCGGGCCTTCAAGGAGCTCGGCTTCGACTCGCTGACCGCGGTCGAGCTGCGCAACCGGCTCGGCGCGGCCACCGGACTGCGGCTGCCCGCGACCATCGTCTTCGACCACCCCACCCCGGTCGAACTCGCGGAGCACCTGCGGGACGAACTCGCCCCGCAGACCGGAGCGGACACCGCGGCGGCCACGGCCGGCACGGGCACGCCGGTCGACGAGGCACACCTGCGGCGGGCCCTGGCCACCCTCCCGCTGGCCCGGCTGAGCGAAGCGGGCGTCCTCGACACCCTGCTGCGCCTGGCGGGCAGCCCGGCGGCCGAACCGGCCACGTCCGACCACACCGGGGCACGGGAGGACTCGATCGCCACGATGGACCTCGACGATCTCGTGTCCCTGGCCCTGGACGGCGACAACCACTGATCCGCGAAGACGAGATCCGGAGATCACACCCATGAGCACCCCCTCGGAAAAGGTCGTCGAAGCGCTGCGGGCGTCGCTGACGGAGACGGAACGGCTGCGCCGGCAGAACCAGCACCTGGTGGACGCCGCGCACGAGCCGATCGCCGTCGTCGCCATGAGCTGCCGCTTCCCCGGCGGCATCGAATCCCCCGAAGACCTGTGGGAGTTCGTCGCCGAGGAGGGGGACGCGGTCTCCGGCTTCCCCGACAACCGCGGCTGGGACCTCGGCGACACGGGAACGGTGCGCGAAGCCGCGTTCGTCCCCGACGTCGACGAGTTCGACGCCGCGTTCTTCGGGATCTCGCCGCGCGAGGCCCTCGCGATGGACCCCCAGCAGCGGCTGCTGCTGGAGGCCTCGTGGGAGACGCTGGAGCGGGCCGGCATCGACCCGCTCCGGCTCAAGGGCAGCCAGACCGGCGTCTACATCGGCGCCTCCCAGCCCTCGTACGCCCAGAGCCTCGGCGACGAGGCCGAGGGCGCCGAGGGGCACCTCGTCACCGGCTCCGTGGCCAGTGTGATCTCCGGCCGCCTCTCCTACACCTACGGGTTCGAGGGTCCCGCGGTCACCATCGACACCGCGTGCTCCTCCTCCCTGGTCGCCGTGCACCTCGCGGCCCAGGCGCTGCGCCAGGGCGAGTGCTCGCTCGCCCTGGCCGGCGGGGTCACCGTGATGGCGTCCCCCGGCCTGTTCGTCGGCTTCAGCGCCCAGGGGGTCATGGCGTTCAGCGGCCGCTGCAAGGCGTTCGCGGCCGGCGCCGACGGCACCTCCTTCTCCGAGGGCGTCGGCCTGGTCCTGCTGGAGAAGCTCTCCGACGCGCGCCGCAACGGCCACGAGGTCCTCGCCGTCATCCGCGGCTCCGCCATCAACCAGGACGGCGCCAGCAACGGCCTGACCGCCCCCAGCGGCAAGGCCCAGCAGCGCGTCATCCGGGCCGCGCTCGCCAACGCCCGCCTCACCCCCGACCAGGTCGACGCGGTCGAGGCGCACGGTACGGGCACCACCCTCGGCGACCCCATCGAGGCCAACGCCCTGCTCGCCACGTACGGACGCGGCCGGCCCGAGGGCAAGCCGCTGTGGCTGGGCTCCATCAAGTCCAACATCGGGCACACCCAGGCGGCGGCGGGCGTCGGCGGCATCATCAAGACCGTCATGTCGCTGCGCCACGGGGTGCTCCCCAAGACCCTGCACGTCGACGCGCCGTCCCCGCACATCGACTGGGCCGCCGGCGACGTCGCACTCCTGACGGAGTCCAGGACCTGGCCCGAGACCGACCACCCGCGCCGGGCCGCCGTGTCCTCCTTCGGCCTCAGCGGCACCAACGCGCACGCCATCCTGGAAGCCGCCCCCGAGGCACCCCCCGTTCCGGAGCGGGAGGAGGAGCCCGCCCCGGCCCCCGCCGTGGGCACGGGCGGTCCCGTCCCGTGGGTGCTGTCCGGCAAGGGGGCGGCGGCGCTGACCGCGCAGACCGCCCGCCTGCGCCGGTTCGTCGGGGCGGACCCCGCGCTGCGCCCGCAGGACGTGGCGCTCTCGCTGGCCGCGACCCGCTCGGCGTTCGACCACCGGGCCGTGGCGCTCGGCTCCTCCCGCGAGGAGCTCCTCGCCGCGCTCGACGCGCCCGTCGTGGCCGGCGTCGCGGACGCGGGCGGCAAGACGGTGTTCGTCTTCCCCGGCCAGGGCTCGCAGTGGGCCGGCATGGGCGTCGAACTCCTCGACTCCTCGCCGGTGTTCGCGGCCCGCTTCGCCGAGGTCGCGGGGGCCGTCGAGGAGCACGTCGACTGGTCGGTGGAGGGGGTGCTGCGCGGGGACGGGGACCTGACCCGCATCGAGGTGCTCCAGCCGGTCCTGTTCACGGTGATGGTGTCGCTGGCCGAGCTGTGGCGGGCCGCCGGCGTGCGGGCCGACGCGGTGGTGGGCCACTCGCAGGGCGAGATCGCCGCCGCCGTCGTCTCGGGGGCCCTGACCCTCCGGGACGCGGCGAAGGTGGTCGTGCTCCGCTCGCGTCTGTTCGCCGACGAGCTGGTCGGCAACGGCGCCGTCGCCTCCGTCTCCCTGTCGCGCGCCGAGGCCGAGTCCCGGCTCGTCCCGTACGGGGACGCGCTGTCGATCGCCGGGATCAACGGTCCGAGCGCGGTGACGGTGGCCGGTGACGTGGCTCCGCTGGAGGAGCTGGTCGCCGCCCTGGAGGCCGAGGGGGTGCGCGCGAAGATCGTGCCGTCCACGGTGGCCTCCCACTGCGCSCAGGTSGASCSSCTSAAGGAGCGGATCCTGGACCTSCTGGGCTTCGTRSAGCCGCGGACCGGTTCCGTCCCGCTGTACTCGACCGTGACGGGCGAGGTGCTGGAGGGTCCCGAGCTGACGGCGGCGTACTGGTACGAGAACTGCCGCCGGCCGGTGTCCTTCGAGCCGGTCGTCCGCTCCCTGCTGGCCGACGGGTTCCGGGCGTTCGTGGAGTCCAGCGCGCACCCGGTGCTGACGTACGGGCTG
>NZ_JBFRER010000202.1:0-7267 GCF_052114405.1 Streptomyces sp. M-16
GGGTCGGCGGTACCCGGGCGGCGCGGTCCGCGCCCCGCCCCGGAGCGGTCCGGGGATCCGGCCCCCCGCGGGGCAGGCCCGGCCGCCCCTGCGGCGATCACCCCGATGGCCGCGCGCGCCTGCCGAGGGGTCATCACATCGGGCCAATAGGCTGCCCAATCCCGTCTTCCCGCGACGGTTTCCGGGACGATTCCGCCCAGAACCCTCGGCTGGGAGGCCCCATGCTGCACCCCGTTCCGCATCCGTCGAAGAAGCGCGCCGCCGTACTGCTGTCGCTCTCCGCCATCGCCGCCGCCCTCGCGAGCCCCGTCGTCGCGGCTCCGGCACCCGCCGCGGCGCCCGCGCCCGCCCCGGCCGCCGCCACCCTGCGCTGGACCGGCTGCGCGACGCCCCGCTACCCGACGCTCCAGTGCGCCTCCCTGAAGGTCCCGCTCGACCACGACCACCCCGCCGGGCGGCAGATCTCCCTGGCCCTGACCCGGGTCCCGCACACCGCCGCCACCTCCCAGGGCCCTCTGCTGGTCAACCCCGGCGGCCCGGGCGGCAGCGGGCGCGCCCTGGCCGGTTTCGTCGCCTCCGCGCTGCCCAAGGACGTGGCCGGCCAGTACGACGTGATCGGCTTCGACCCCCGGGGCGTGGGCAAGAGCGAGCCCGTCCTGGACTGCGGGGCCGGTCACTTCAAGCCGGTCCGGCCCGACTCCGTACCCCTCGACCCGGCGACCGAGCAGGCCAACCTGGAGCGGGTGCGGTCCTTCGCCGAGTCCTGCCAGACCAGGCACGCCGACGTCCTCCCGTTCGTGGGCACCGTCTCGGCCGCCCGCGACCTGGAGGTGCTGCGCACGGCCCTGGGCGCCGAGCGGCTCAGCTACTTCGGCTACTCCTACGGGACCTACCTGGGCGCGGTGTACGCCCGCCTCCACCCGGACCGGGTGCACCGTCTGGTGCTGGACTCCGTGGTCGACCCGGGCGGGGTCTGGTACGAGGACAACCTCGCCCAGGACCAGGCCTTCGACGCCCGCCACAAGTCCTTCCTGGCCTGGGTGGCCCAGTACGACGCCACCTACCACCTGGGCACCGACCCGGCCGCGGTCGAGGAGCGCTGGTACGCGATGCGCACGGCGCTGCGGTCCGCTCCGGCGGGCGGGAAGGTGGGGCCGGCGGAGCTGGAGGACACCTACATGCCGGGCGGCTACTACAACGGCTACTGGCCGGCCCTCGCCGAGGCCTTCGCCTCGTACGCGGTGCGCGAGGACCCGAAGCCGCTCGTGGCGGCGTACGAACGGTTCGGGGCGGTGGAGCCCTCGGCGGGCAACGGCTACAGCGTGTACACGGCGGTGCAGTGCCGGGACTCGGCCTGGCCCCGGGACTGGAACCGGTGGCGGGCCGACATGTGGCGCACGCACGCCAAGGCGCCCTTCATGACCTGGAACAACGCCTGGTACAACGCCCCCTGCGCGTTCTGGAAGACGGAGCCGCTCCAGGCGCCGGACGTGACGAACCACGACCTGCCCCCGGCGCTGCTGTTCCAGGCGACCGAGGACGCGGCGACCCCCTTCGAGGGCGCGGTGACCATGCGCGACAAGCTGGCCGGCTCCGCGCTGGTGGTGGAGGAGGGCGGCGGCAACCACGGCATCGCCCTGAGCGGGAACAAGTGCCTGGACGAGAAGCTCGCCGCGTACCTGAGGACGGGTCAGGCCGCGGACGCCACCTGCCCGGCCCAGCCCGCCCCGAAGCCGGCCGCCGCGACGCGCGCGGTGCCGCCGTCGGCCGGGGGAGCCGCCCTGCACGGACTGCTGGGGTTCCGCGGCTGACCCGTACCCGGCAAGATCGTGTCCATGACCATTTCTGAGAACGACGGCGGCGCGCTCACCCGGATCACGGCGCCCGAGGGGGTCGCCCCCGGCCACGGCTACCAGCACGTCGTCTGGGGGACGGGGCGTTTCGTGGCCGTCTCCGGGCAGTGTGCCCTCGATGAGAAGGGCGAGGTGGTCGGCGCGGGCGACCCGGCGGTCCAGGCCCGGCAGGTGTTCGAGAACCTGCGACGGTGCCTGGCCGCGGCCGGGGCCGGATTCGAGGACGTGGTGAAGCTGACCTACTTCATGACGGACACGGCCCACTTCCCGGCCGTCCGGGCGGCCCGCGACGCGGTGATCCCCCCGCACCTGCTGCCGGCCTCCTCGGCGGTGGTGGTCTCGGCCCTGTTCCGGCCCGAGCTGCTCATGGAGATCGAGGCCTTCGCGATCGTCCCGGAGACGGGCGGCCCCTGACGGGCAGCCGCTGACGGGCGGCCGCCGGGGACGACCGCCGCGCCGGCCGGGCGGGACCCGGCTACGCGTCCGGGTGGCCGGCCAGCAGCCGGCCCAGGGCGTCGGTGGCCGCCGCCGCCAGCCGGGGGTGGGCCTGGGCCCGGACCAGGACGTCGCGGGCGCGCGGGTCGGCCAGCGCCCCGAGCCCCTCGACACAGGCGAGGGCCACCCGCCAGTACGGGTCGTGCGGCGCGAGCAGCCTCGACAGGGTGGCCATCAGCGCCGGGGCCGACTCGGGGGCCCGCAGCGCGGCCAGCAGCCGGACCGGGTGCAGGGCGTAGGCGGTGCGCAGGGCGTTCGTCGCCAGCGCCGCCGCCGCGCGGGCGGTGCGCGGATCCCCGAGGACGGCGAGCGCCTGCGCGGCGGCCTCGCAGCGCGCCGGGTCCCGGTGGTTGAGCAGCAGGACCAGCGGCTCGAAGGCACGCCGGTCCCCCGCCAAGCCGAGCCGGTAGGCCGCCAGTTCGCGCGCCCACAGGTGCCGCCCGGCGGAAGTCAGCGACGCGGCCAGCGCGTCRGGACCCGCCACGAGCAGTTCCCCGTACTCGGGCGATCCGTCCGCCTCGGCCCGCAGGCGTTCCAGCACGTCGTTCACACGGCCACCCTAGGGCCGGGCGGGCCTCGCCACGCCCCGTTCTGCGGAGTTCCGCGGTACCCGGTTGATCGATCATCGATGATCGGTACATTTGGGCGGTACAGGTCACATCTCCGTGCTCTGGCGCGCCAGTTACCGCCGGGTTACTGTCGTTCCACACGCACGGGACCGGCCTGGTGACGCAGCCTCCCGTGCCAGTCGGTTCACCGCACCACCCACCACGCACGGCAGGACCCCGGGACAGGGTCGTGCCGCCCAGGCCCGCCGCGCCCGGTCTTCCCGGACGCGACCACTGCGGGCCCACCCCGCACGGCACGCCCGTACGGCTCTGCGCGCACCGCGTCGACGCACGGCGTTTCCGCACCGCGTTTCCGCACCGCGTTTCCGCACCGCGTTTCCGCACTTCTCCGCACCCCTTCGCCGTACGGCACCCCGCGCGCACCGTGCGCCGCGCGCGCTTCCCAGTCGTCACCCTCATTCCACTGGAGTCCCGCGATGGACCTTCCGTCCACGTCCAGTCAGTCCACCCCGTCCGGCAGTCCGCGCACCGTCGCCGTCGTCGGCCTCGGCACGATGGGCACCGGCATCGCCGAGGTCCTCGCCCGGGCCGGCCGCGAGGTCATCGGCATCGACGTCAGCGAGGCCGCCGCCCGCCGGGCCACCGCCTCCCTCGCCGCCGCCACGGCCCGCTCCGTCGCCAAGGAGCGCCTCACCGAGCAGGAGCGCGAGGGGGTCCTGGCCCGCTTCCGCACCTTCACCGACCTCGGGGCCGCGGCCGACGCCGACCTCGTCATCGAGGTGGTCCCGGAGGACTACGAGCTCAAGCACCGCCTCTTCGACGAGCTCGACGCGATCGTGCGCCCCGACACGATCCTGGCCACCGGCACCAACGCCCTGTCGGTGACCCGGCTCGCCGCCGAGTCGCTGCGCCCCGAGCGGGTGCTCGGCCTGCACTTCTTCAACCCGGCCCCGGCGATGAAGCTCGTGGAGATCGTCTCCTGCGTGCTGACCGCGCCGCCCGCCGTCGAGGCGGTCACCGAGCTGGCCCGGGAGCTGGGCAAGCAGCCCGTCGCGGTCGGCGACCGGCCCGGTTTCGTCGCCGACGGCCTGCTCTTCGGCTACCTCAACCAGGCAGCCGCCATGTACGAGGCGAAGTACGCCTCCCGCGAGGACATCGACGCGGCGATGCGGCTGGGCTGCGGGCTGCCGATGGGCCCGCTGGCGCTCCTCGACCTGATCGGCGTGGACACCGCGCGCACCGTGCTGGAGGCCATGTACGCCTCCTCCGGCGACCGGCTGCACGCCCCGGCCCCGATCCTCGGCCACCTCGCCGAGGCCGGACTGACCGGCCAGAAGTCGGGCCGCGGGTTCTACACCTACGAGGCGCCGGGCAGCGCGGTGGTCGTCCGCGACCTGCAGACCCCGCTGGACGGGTCCCTGCTGGGCACGGGCCGCCCGGTCTCCTCGGTGGGCGTGGCCGGCTCGGGGACCATGGCGAGCGGCATCGCCCAGGTCTTCGCGCAGGCCGGCTACGACGTGGTGCTGGCGGCCCGCAGCCAGGAGAAGGCCGAGGCCGCGAAGGCCGCGATCGGGAAGTCCTTGGGCCGTGCGGTGTCCAAGGGCCGCCTGACCGAGGAGGCCGCCGCGCAGACCCTCGGCCGGATCACCCCGGCCGGTTCGCTGGAGGCCTTCGCCGAGGTGGACCTGGCGGTGGAGGCCGTCGCCGAGGACCTGGCCGTCAAGCAGGAGCTCTTCGCGGGCCTGGACAAGGTGTGCAAGCCGGGCGCGGTCCTGGCCACCACCACCTCCTCGCTCCCGGTGATCGCCGTCGCGCGGGCCACGGCGCGTCCCCAGGACGTGATCGGCATGCACTTCTTCAACCCGGCCCCGGCCATGAAGCTGGTCGAGGTGGTCCGGACCGTCCTGACGGCCGACGACGTGCACGCCACCGTCCGCGAGGTCTGCGCGAAGGTGCGCAAGCACCCGGTGGACTGCGGGGACCGGGCGGGCTTCATCGTGAACGCGCTGCTGTTCCCGTACCTGAACAACGCGATCAAGATGGTCGAGCAGCACTACGCCGGCATCGACGACATCGACGCCGCGATGAAGCTGGGCGGCGGGTACCCGATGGGGCCCTTCGAGCTGCTCGACGTCGTCGGCCTGGACGTCTCGCTCGCCATCGAGAAGGTGCTCCACCAGGAGTTCCGCGACCCCGGCCTGGCCCCCTCCCCGCTGCTGGAGCACCTGGTCGCGGCGGGCTGCCTGGGCCGGAAGACGGGCCGCGGATTCCGTGAGTACGCCCGCCGGTAAGGGGACTCCCCCCGATCCGGCGGTCCACGAGCAGGATGCGTGGGGAGGGCTGCTCGGGTCCGCCGGACCCTCACGGCGGACGAACCCTCCCGGGCCCAGTGCGGGCCCTCCCCCGCATCCACCCCTGTCCGACCCCCCACAGGCGCGCTCCCCTGCGCGAATGAAGTACTTTCGCCCTATGTCCCAGCCCGCCAAGACCTCACCCCGCGCCTCCTCGGCCTCCGACGCCCCGGAGAGCGCGGCCGGCACGCGGGCCGCCGCCCAGCGGCTCAAGATGCGCCGCGAGCTCGCCGCGGCCGCCATGGAGCTCTTCGCGACGAAGGGGTACGAGGCCACCACGGTCGACGAGATCGCCGCGACCGCCGGGGTGGCCCGCCGGACCTTCTTCCGGCACTTCCGCTCCAAGGAAGAGGCGATCTTCCCGGACCACGACGACACCCTGATCCGTGCCGAGGCGGTCCTGGACGTGGCCCCGGCGCACGAGCACCCGCTCGACACGGTGTGCCGGGGGATCAAGGAAGTCATGAAGATGTACGCCGCCTCGCCGGCGGTGTCGGTGGAGCGCTACCGGCTGACCCGCGAGGTGCCGGCGCTGCGGGAGCGGGAGATCGCCTCGGTGGCCCGGTACGAGCGGCTGTTCACCCGCTACCTGCTGGCCCACTTCGACGAGCAGGACCACCACGACGGCAACGACGATCCGCTGCTGGCCGAGGTGGCCGCCTCGGCTGTGGTCACCGCCCACAACCACGTGCTGCGGCGCTGGCTGCGGGCGGGCGGGCAGGGGGACGTGGAGGCGCAGCTGGACCACGCCTTCTCGATCGTCCGCAAGACCTTCGGCTCCGGGATCGGCGCGGGGCGTACGGCCGTCGCGGACGCCCCGGCCCCCGCTCCGCAGGCGGCCGTCCGCACCGAGGGGGAGGTGCTGGTCGCGGTGGCCCGCACCGACGCTCCGCTCGACGAGGTCATGAGGACCATCGAAGAGGCACTCAGGAACAGGTAGTCACGCTCGTCACAGTGGCCGCTCCCGATTCGGGGGCGGCCACTTTCGTTTGTCCGGGTTGCCCCTACTCGCCGGTAACTCTGATCGATCATCGCTCATCTGCGCAGGTCAATAGGCAAATGAGAGAAAGTTTTGGCACGCGGTGCCTTGCTGAGTGACACGGGGTGCCATACGTTGAATCTCGTCCGGATGTCCCCGCGGCCCACGCCCACTCGGCACGGAACGCGCCCCGGATGCCTGCGTCACCAGGCACCGCGCACCTCACCACGGGTGCGCCAGCACCACGCTCCGCCGGACCGACGGCACTCGCAGCACCCCCCACCCGCACCCACGCACGCAACGCGTATCCCTCAGCGCACCCTCATCAGCGCTCAGCCGGAGGCAATACCGTGAAGGACATCCTGGACGCGATCCAGTCGCAGGCCGCTACGGCCGCCGACTTCGCGGCCCTGCCGCTCCCCGACTCGTACCGCGCGATCACCGTGCACAAGGACGAGGCGGAGATGTTCGCCGGGCTCACCACCCGTGAGAAGGACCCCCGCAAGTCCCTGCACCTCGACCAGGTCCCGGTCCCCGAACTCGGCCCGGGCGAGGCCCTGGTCGCCGTCATGGCCTCCTCGGTCAACTACAACTCCGTGTGGACCTCGATCTTCGAGCCGGTCTCCACCTTCAGCTTCCTGGAGCGCTACGGGCGCCTCTCGGAGCTCACCAAGCGCCACGACCTCCCGTACCACGTCATCGGCTCCGACCTCGCGGGCGTCGTGCTGCGCACCGGTCCCGGCGTCAACGCCTGGAAGCCGGGCGACGAGGTCGTCGCGCACTGCCTCTCGGTCGAGCTGGAGTCCTCGGACGGGCACAACGACACGATGCTCGACCCGGAGCAGCGGATCTGGGGCTTCGAGACCAACTTCGGCGGCCTCGCCGAGATCGCCCTGGTCAAGTCCAACCAGCTGATGCCGAAGCCGGAGCACCTCAGCTGGGAGGAGGCCGCGTCCCCGGGCCTGGTCAACTCGACCGCGTACCGCCAGCTGGTCTCCCGCAACGGTGCCGGGATGAAGC
>NZ_JBFRER010000203.1:0-7129 GCF_052114405.1 Streptomyces sp. M-16
GACGGGTTCAGCAGCTACGACCGGAAGATCCCGATCATCGCGACCGGCCTGCGCGCGACCGGCCTGCGCAACCTGCGCGCCCACGGCCCGGGCGGCCCGGTCTTCCTCCGCTTCGGCCGCACCCACATGCAGCCGCTCCACGACGCGATCGGCAACCCCCGCCGGGACGCCGTCCTCGCCCCGTTTCGCAGGTGACCACAAAAGCGCGGGCCGCCACCCTGACGGGGTGGCGGCCCGCACGGGTTCAGGGCGCGGTTGTCCACCCCGTCCGGACCGGGTGGGCGGGTGCTACTGCAGACCCAGCGAGGGGCACTGGTCCAGGATCCGCACCGGACGCCGCCAGCATGCCCCCGGGGCAACGACTCGGTTCCGGCCTCGGGTTTCTTCGTTCCTCTGGCCGGCCGCGGTCGTTGATCACGTTGTGGAGAGCCAGCAGTACCGCCGCGTCGTGCGGAGGGCTGTGTGTCAGTTTGTGAAGGAGTACCTCTTGTGAAGACTGCTCTGCCAGCATCGAGGCTCAGGCCTCTCACCGCTGCGGTATCCGGGACGCTCGCCGCGGGACTTCTCCTGGGATTGAGCCCGGCCCAGGCCGCATCCCCCTCGTCACGCAGCGCCGTCCCGAAACCCGCGGCCAGGGTCGAGCAGGCGCCGCTGATTGACGCCTCGTCCGCCGACGGGGGACGGTTCCGGTCCTCGGGGCGGCTGATCGGCGGCCTGAGCAGCAGCACGCCGTGTACGGCAACGCTCGTCTCGGCCGCGCGTCCGAGCCCGTCGGCCAAGGCGTTGATCCTCACAGCGGGGCACTGCGTCAGCGACGCGATGAAGACCAACGAGGTCACCGTCGGCAAGCCCGCGCCCGCCGGCTGGAGCTTCACCCCCGCCTTTTTCCACGACAACCCGGCAGAACACCGGGCGTTCCCGGTACAGAGCGTCGCGTACGCGACGATGAAAGACACCGACGTCGCGGTACTTGAGCTTCAAGCCACCTACCTGGACCTCGCGCAACTGAGGGTGGTGCCACGGACCGTGTCGGCTGAGCGGCCCACGGCCGGCCAGGCCCTGCTGGCGGCGCACGCCCCCCGCGACGGAGTCGCTCCCGACGAGCAGTTCCTGCGCCTGTCGACCTGCACGTCCACAGCCTCTCCGGTGGCCGTGCACGAGTTCGCATGGCTGTGGAAGGACGTCACCAGGACCGACTGCGCAGGCGTCAGTGGCGGCTCCTCCGGCGGGCCGGTCACCACGGCCGACGGCACCCAGGTCGTCGCGCTGCTCAACACCGTCGCCACGCCCGGGTACCTGGGCTGCGGGCTGGGACGTCCCTGTGAGGGCAGCTCCTCGGGCCTGGTGATTCCGCAGGACGGCACCGCCTACGCGACCCCCGTCGACGCGGTCGCCTCGTGCCTGGACGCGACGGGGCTGCAGCTGGACAGGCCGGGCTGCAGGCTCGACCCCGGTGAGCAGGTGGACGTCACCTTCTCCGGACATGAGACACAGAGCCACACCCCTGATGGCCCCGCCCGCTGGGACGCACACATCAGCCCGGCCAACACCGCTCAACACAAATATGCCGCCTTCAAGAGCGGCCCGTTCGGAGTCGTCGACTGCACCGACCCCATCGGATACAGCCGGCCGCAGCGTCTGCCCGCGCGGGGCCTGGAATACACGAGCATGCTGCCCACTCGGGACAACCTCTACGTTCTGTGCGCGGCCGGTGGGCCGAACGCCGACATCGAAGGATGGGCTGAGTCCTTCCAGCACCCGTCCTATGCGCATGCGCGGGTCGACAACACTCCGCCGACCGTGGCACCCAAGATCGACATCTCCGACGATGACACGGACTACCGCGTCCGCCCTGAATTCGTGCCGTGGGAGATCACCTCCTACGAAATCAAGTACGGGCCCGTCTCGACGACAGACTGCAACGATGCCGATGGGTACCAGCCCTACCGCAAGGTCCCCGTCATCCTTCCGAAAGCGGGCGCTCCCTGGGCCGTCTGCCTGATCGGACACGACCACGCCGGCAACGCGACCACACCTGCCCTTTTCTCGGTACCGGCCGCGTCTTCATGACCTCATGGTCCGCAGATCGACCGCCGAATCGGGCTCCCGCGTAGCGGCTCGCATCGAACTGGGCGCGTCCGGTCCGGCAGCTTCTGCAAGGCGAGGAAGACACGCCAGCACGAGGTGACGGCCTGTCCCGGTGGCCGCTGAGTGCCCAGGCGGGCCCCTTCGCCGTGGCCCCCAGTGCAGGGCCCGTGCGGGCCGTCACCCTCACCGGGTGGCGGCCCGCACACTCGCGTTCACCGCCAGGTCGCGAGCGCGGCAGCCCCGGTGACCGCGACGCCCGCACGCCCACCGCATCCCGACCTTGGAGAGCAGCTCGACCCGCTCCGGCGTCAGCGCTGCGGCCCGGCGTCGCTGGTTGTCGACCCACGTTCCGAGCTTCAGCGCCACATCCTGCTGCGCGGGGCCATCGCCGGTGGTGATGGTCTCGATGTGCTTGCGGGGCACCGTGAGGTGGCCCTCGCGTGCGAAGAACTGGGCTGCGGCGGCGTAGTGCATGGCCCACTTGTCGGCCTGGCTGGTGCGCGGCTTCGGCTTCTCGTCCTCGTCGGCGGGCTCGATGCCGAGGACCTGCTCGCACATCCACTGCTGCACGGTGGTGAGCTGGTCCCACCCGACCCGCACCGAAGTCACCCACCGGCCGAGGTCCTCGCCTTGGCGCACGACCTCACCTGCCACGGTGGGCAGCGCCTGGCCGGTGTCCAGGTGCTGGCGCACGAGGTGGAAGCAGCGCTGCCACGTCACCGGCCATACCGCGCACCAGGACGGGTCGATCTCCTCCAGCTGCTGACGCCGCTCCCGCGTCATCGCCCCGGCCTACGACTCCACCGGCGGCCCCTCCGCCCGCCGCTGCTCGATCTCCTGTGCCTTCCGTGCGGCGGCCCGCGCGTTCTTCAGCCAGATCCCAACCGCTGCGCCCTGGTAGGCGGCGTCCAGCGGCGCGAGGAGGTGGCCGTACTCGGCGGCCCATCCGCGGGCGGCGGCCAGGCCCTCGGCCCAGGCGGTGTCGGGGTGGGACCAGACCATGCCGAGCTTCTCCAGTTGGGCGACGCGCTCTGGGTCCACGTTGCCGCGGTTGTAGAGGCGGCGGGCGTCGGCGGTCCACTGCCCGAGCGGGAAGCCCGCCAGGGCGGCCGGCCAGCCGGCCGCCRCCGCGTCCTCGATAGCTGGGACGCGGAAGACGAACGGGACCCGCAGGTCCCCGTGCGTACGGGCGTAGATGGTGTCGGCCATCGCCGACGTTGCCTACGAGCTGTCCACCCGCCGCCGGGAGGCCGCCGACTACACCGGTGCGCTCTGGGCCGCGCACCAGGGCCTCCTCGCCGCCGAGGAGAACGAGCTCCTCCACCGGCAGGTCTTCCTCGCCCACCACGCCGTTGGGGACGTGGACGCCCTCTGTGAAGCCGCCGCACGGTTGGCACGGATCAACGAGGGCCTGGGCGGGGGAGTGGACATGGAGGCCGAGACGGCCCAGCTGCTGAGCACGCTGCTTCCGAAGCCGGTCATCCGGTGCTGGCTCTAGGATCCGCAGATTCGTGAGCACTGTCGGTGGATCATGAGCACTGTCCGGGCAAATCCGGGTGATCACGAGCAAGAGCTGGGTGGGTTCCGGGTGGACCCCAGGCCTGTCTCTCGGCGGCGCCAGCCGGGGAGGGAAGGAGGGCGGATGCTCAGAGAAGTTCCGTCGTAGCCGGCGCAGAGGATTCAGTGGCGGCCGCYGTCACCGTGTCCGGGGTCCAGAACTGGCGACCTCGCGTAATCGGGAGTCACGTATTCCTCAGCTGTGGAGTGCTCATGGTGACCGTGAGTGGTCGCCAGGGGCGTAGTGCCGCCAGGTTCCTCCGGCCTCGGCGGCGAGCTGGGCGGTCGTGTCGTCGTGGTAGCCGAGCATCCGGGCGACCACCGGAGCCGGGGCCTGGAGGACGAGGTGGCGGATCGCCGCGGTGCGTCCCCGCTGGGTTGGTAAGGCCAGGTGACGGAGTCGGAGTTCCAGAGTTTCCGGAACGGCACCCTGCCCGGCGGCGTCACAGCTGCACCCTGCGGGTGATTGGCTCACCTAACTGGTTATCTGTTCAATATCGGGGGGATTCCTGAACTCAGCCGATCCTGACACAGGCTCTCAGACGACTCCACAGCGGCGGAGGCATGACATGTCCACGGATAATCAGGAGAACGCTCCCAGCGCCGATCCTTTCGGCGACGACTGCGGCAGCCAGACGGACGGCGGACACCTCTGGGACGAAATCCAGGTGTGCGTCCAGAAGCAGCGCGCCGGACCCTGCCTGGAAGTAGAAAGCCGTTGGGGCGTGATGGCGGGCAGTCCGGGAAGCACCACGGACTTTCAACTGGTACCGACGGAGCGCCTCAGAGGGATCGAGTGCCCCAAGATCTGGGCCAGCGGCGCTACCAACTACTGGTCCGCCGCGCAAGGCAGGATCCCCCACTACTTCAGTCACCCAGCCGCGGCCGGACTGGGCATCAACTCCAAACAGGCCCGCAGAGAAGAACAATTGCACATCCACATGTCTCAATGCGCCCCCCAGGCGTTGCGCGATCTCGAAGAATATGAGAAGCAGCAGAAGATCACTACAGACCCCGCGAAGTGGAAGAATACGGTGCTTCCGGTGACGGGCCACGTCGCATCAGAGACCCGAAACTACCGGGTGATGAAGTCCGGGAACCTCAGCGACAACCTCTTCTATACCCTCAGGCATTACGTGGTCGGGGACGACAGCAGGATGCAGTATCAGACGATGATCGTGCTTCCGGCAAAGTCCGGCCTCTACATCCTGAACAGTGAGAGCGCCCTCCCCAGCGGCACCAACACCTGCAATCACCTCCTCGACTGCGCCTGAGCGCCCGCCCGTATGGGGTATCGAACTGGCGACCTCGCGTAATCGGGGGTCACGTATTCCTCAGCTGTGGAGTGCTCATGGTGACTGTGAGTGGTCGCCAGGGGCGTAGTGCCGCCAGGTTCCTCCGGCCTCGGCGGCGATCTGGGCGGTCGTGTCGTCGTGGTAGCCGAGCATCCGGGCGACCACCGGAGCCGGGGCCTGGAGGGCGAGGTGGCGGATCGCCGCGGTGCGTCCCCGCTGGGTTGGTAAGGCCAGGTGACGGGGCCGGAGTTCCAGAGTTTCCGGGGTCATGGGCTGTCCAGCGCGGCGGCCGGGGAACAGCCATCGGGAGTCCGGATTGGTCGCGATCATGGTGTTCGGCCGCTGCCCCAGGTAGTCCAGCAGCATCCCGGCGAAGGGGGCCGGGACGGGCGACGGCGGGTCGCCGAGCCGGACCAGGACCTCACCGTCCTCGTGCCGGACGTCGTCGGTGCCGAGCCGGGTGATCCGGGTGAGCGGCTGTGCGTAGAGAAGGACGAGCAGGGCGGCGACGCGGTCCTGGAGCGGCACGTCATCGCGGTTCGCGAGTTGTCGAAGCAGCGCGAGCCGTTTTGGTGCTGGGCGAGCGGGGCGGGGGTGCTTGTGGAGCGGGGCGGGACGATGACCTTCGGCATGTGTCTGGACCGCATCGCCCACCGAAGGAAGGCGTGGGTGAGGCGCCGGGCGGTGTAGCTGTCGGCGTACCAGGCATCGACATCGGCCTGCGTGCAGTTGGCGAGGGACGGTCCGTGATCGGCGAGGTGATCGAGGAAGGCGGTCGCGAGGCGGATCTCGTCGCGGGCCTGCTGGACCTGCTTGCCGGTAAGCGGGCTGCGGCCGGCCAGGGTGTGCAGGCGGCGCTGGACGTGCCAGGCGGCGAAGAGCTCCAGCAACTTCCGGTGCCCGGCATCGTCGATGGCGGGCAGCTTCTCCGCGAGCCATCGCTGGAACAGCAGCAGCTGCCGGTCGGCCGGTGGCAGGATCCCGGCCTGGATGAACAGATCACGCAGGTAGGCCACTGAACGCCAGGGGGTGAGCCCCAGCAGATGCTCACCACCCTCATGCCCGACACCGACTCCGACGCCGCCGCCTTCCCCGACAGCCTCTGGCCAGCCAACACCCTGCCTGACTTGCACCCCGCTCACACCAACTGAGCTCGGCCGACAACGCACCCCCAGCCCCCGCCGACGGGATGGCCACCAGGAGAGATCGCGGCGGCGGACGGGTCCGCATGAGTGCGTCAGCCGGCGAATCCCGCCAGGTGAAGCGCTCAGTCACACTGGTTGTAACTTAGCGCTGTAGTTGGCCCTTGAGCGCTCTACTTGGCCCAGCTGAGCGTTGTAGGTGTCCCGCAGGGGGAGAGTCCAGCCCTCTCACCTGCGCTGTTGCGGGCGGCCCGTGCCGTAACCGGCGGGCCAGCATCCCGCTAGGTCACAGTCCTGGGCTTGGGCCTCTCTGCGGAGTGCGAGGCCCACTTACCGGGGTCGCCCGCAGCCCCGGGGCGCCCGGGGACGCCACAACTGGACCGTTCACCGGCCACCAGGGCTAACGGCCGAAACGCCTGGGCGCCCTCGTCGTTAGTGGTGCCATGAAGATCATTAAGTTCACGCCGGGCCTTCTCGTTGCTCTGGCTGCCAGTGGAGCCCTGCTGGGGATGGCCGCGCCTGCGCACGCGAGCCTCGACGACACCAACTCGGGGACCAATACCGTGTTCAACGACAAGAGCGTGAAGGTTGCCGACTTCAACGAGAACGCCTCGTGGAACGAGTCGTTCGGAAATGACGGGTTCTTCGGCCAGTAGGAAGCGCTCTGCCTCCGTTCCGGGCGCGACCCGTCTGCCCGCGCTGTTCAGCCATTGGGTCCGAGGGTGGCGTCCCTTCTGGCCGTGATGGAGGATCGGTAACAGCACCTCGGCGGCGTCGCACCCGGTGCACGCCGCCGTCCCCGGCCGCGCGAGGGCATTGAGTGCCGGCGTCGTGTTCGGCGGGTGCGCGCGGTCGATGGCCAGCCACTTGTGGTGTTGCAAGTGGCGGACCTGCGCCTTCACGGTCAGGCGGCCCTAAGGGTTGTCCCGTAACTGCTGGTCACAGGTGAGATGATCTTGGTGTGGCTGGTGTGATCACGGCGTCGGAGCCGTCTTGGATAGCCCCGTTCACGGGGCTGAGTCCGCGCTGTTTCGGGAAGCTGGTGAC
>NZ_JBFRER010000204.1:0-7088 GCF_052114405.1 Streptomyces sp. M-16
ACGAGGTGGCGGGCGACCGCGCGGCCCAGGACGCCGGTGCCACCGGTGACCAGGACCGTGCCGCCCTCGGTGAAGGACAGCCCGTCCCCGTTCGGTTCGGGCCGGGCCCGGAGCAGGCGCGGGACCCGGGCCGCTCCCCCGCGCACCGCGAGCTGCGGCTCCGGGGAGGTCAGGTACGGCGTCGGGTCGGCGTCCTCGTCCAGGTCCAGGAGGTGGAAGCGGCCGGGGTG
The DNA here is from genome assembly GCF_052114405.1 of Streptomyces sp. M-16. Taxonomy (NCBI): domain Bacteria; kingdom Bacillati; phylum Actinomycetota; class Actinomycetes; order Kitasatosporales; family Streptomycetaceae; genus Streptomyces; species Streptomyces sp. M-16. The sequence goes on from NZ_JBFRER010000204.1 coordinate 231, forward strand.
CTCCGACTGGGCCGAGCGCACCAGACCCCACACGGCCGCAGCCGCCGGGTCGCGCACGTCCTCGCCGACCGCGCCGCGGGTCACGAGGACCAGGCGGTCCTCCCCGGCGTCGGCCAGGGACCCCTGGAGGGCTTCCAGGGCCCGGCCCAGGGCGGGGCGGACGCCGTCGGAGGTGTCCACCTCGTACGCCCTGCCCGCGGGCAGGGGCTCGCCCGCTGCGGCCGCCGCCGCCCAGTCCAGGGCGAAGAGGGTGTCGCGGTGTGCGAGGTGGCCGGTGGCGACCGGGCGCAGCGCCAGTGAGTCGACGGTGGCCACCGCGCGGTCGGCCGTGTCGGTGACGGTGAGCGCGACCGCGTCGCCGCCGGCCGGGCTCAGCCGGACGCGCAGGGCGCGGGCGCCGCCGGCGTGCAGGCGGACCCCGTTCCAGGAGAACGGCAGGCGGACGCCGGGACCGTCGAGGAAGGAGCCGAGGCCCACGGCGTGCAGGGCGGCGTCGAGGAGGGCCGGGTGGAGGCCGAAGCGGCCCGCGGCCTCCTGCCGTTCGGGGTCGAGGGCGACCTCGGCGCAGACCTCGTCGCCGAGCCGCCAGGCGGCGCGCAGGCCCTGGAAGGCGGGCCCGTAGCCGAGGCCGGCGTCGGCGAGCCGGTCGTAGAAGCCGGTCAGGTCGACGGGTTCGGCGCCGGCGGGGGGCCAGGTGCCGCCGCCGGCGGGGGCCGGGGCGGTGGCCGGGGTGGCACAGAGGATGCCGGTGGCGTGCCGGGTCCAGGGTTCGCCGGTCTCCTGCGCGGAGCGGGCGTACGTGGTGACGGTGCGGCGGCCGTCCGCGTCGGCGGGGCCGACGGCCAGCTGGACCTGCACGGCGCCCCGTTCGGGCAGCGCCAGCGGGGCCTCCAGTGTCAGTTCCTCCAGGTGGGGGTGGCCGGTGCGCAGGCCGGCGTGCAGGGCCAGTTCGACGAAGGCGGTGCCGGGCAGCAGGGCCGTGCCGGCGACGGCGTGGTCGGCCAGCCAGGGCTGCGCGGACAGCGACAGGCGGCCGGTGAAGAGGTGGTCGTCGGAGGCGGCGAGGGTCACCGCCGCACCGAGCAGCGGGTGATCGGCCCCCTCCAGGCCCGCCGAGGCCATGTCGCCGGAGGCTTCGGCGCCCTCCAGCCAGAACCGCTCGCGCTGGAAGGGGTACGTGGGCAGGTCGACGCGGCCGGCTCCGGCGAAGACGGTGTCCCAGTCCACCGCGACGCCGTGGACGTGGGCCTCGGCGAGGGCGGCGGTGAAGCGGCCGGGGCCGCCGTCGCCGCGGCGCAGGGAGCCCAGCGCGGTGTCGGGCAGGCCGTGGACGAGGACGGGGTGCGGGCTGACCTCGATGAACACGCCGTGGCCCGCCCGCAGGAGGGTTTCGGTGGCGTCGGCGAGCAGGACGCTCTGGCGGAGGTTGCGGTACCAGTACCGCTCGTCGAGTTCGGTGCCGTCCAGCCAGGTGGCGTCGACGGTGGACAGGAACGGGATCTCGGCGGGGCGGGCGGTGATGCCGGCGAGGGCGTCCAGGACGTCGGTGCGGATCTCCTCCACGTGGGCGGAGTGGGAGGCGTAGTCCACGGGGATCCGGCGGGCGCCCTCGACCGCGGCGAGCACCGCGTCGAGTGCTTCCGGGTCGCCGGACACCACGACGGAACGGGGGCCGTTCACGGCGGCGAGCGACAGCCGCTCGCCCAGGTGCGCGGCGGCCTCCTCCCGGGACAGCGGCAGGGAGACCATGCCGCCGCGGCCGGAGAGGGCCAGCAGGGCCTTGCTGCGCAGGGCGACGACGCGGGCCGCGTCGTCGAGGGTGAGCGCCCCGGCGACGCAGGCGGCGGCGATCTCGCCCTGCGAGTGGCCGACCACGGCGGCCGGTTCCACGCCGTGGGAGCGCCACAGCGCGGCGAGGGAGACCATCACGGCCCACAGGGCGGGCTGGACGACGTCGACTCGGGTCAGGGCGGCCTCGTCGGCGAGGGCCTCGCGCAGCGACCAGTTCACGTAGGGCGCCAGGGCGCGCTCGCAGGCGTCCAGCCGGTCGGCGAACACCGGGGAGGCGTCGAGCAGTTCGTGGGCCATGCCGGCCCACTGCGAGCCCTGGCCGGGGAAGACGAACACGGCCTTCGCGGCGGTGCGCGCCGAGCCGCGCAGCAGGTGCGGGGAGGGCTCGCCGGCGGCGAGGGCGGCCAGGGCGGCGGCGAAGGCGGCGGGGTCGTCGGCGACGACGGCCGCGCGGTGCTCCAGTGCGGCGCGGGAGGACGCGAGGGAGCGGCCGATGTCGGCGAGGGGGTGGTGGGGGGCGCCGTCGTCGTCGGGGGCGCGCTGCGCGGTGAGGCCGTCCAGGGCGGCGAGGAGGTTGCGGGCCTGGTCGCGCAGGGCGTCGTCGGTCTTGCCGGACAGCACCCAGGGCAGGGCGGTGCCCTGTTCGGGGGACGGCGGGCCGGCGGGCCGTGCTCCGGTGACGTCGTCGAGGGGGGCCTGTTCGACGATGACGTGGGCGTTGGTGCCGCTGACGCCGAACGAGGACACGCCGGAGCGGCGGGCGCGCCCGGTCTCCGGCCACGGCACGGGCTCGGTGAGCAGGCGGACGTCGCCGGCCTCCCAGTCGACGTGCGGGGTGGGCTCGTCGACGTGGAGGGTGCGCGGCAGGACGCCGTGGCGCATCGCCTGGACCATCTTGATGACGCCGCCGACGCCGGAGGCGGCCTGGGTGTGGCCGATGTTGGACTTGAGGGAGCCGAGCCACAGGGGCCGGCCGTCGGGGCGGCCCTGCCCGTAGGTGGCGAGGACGGCCTGCGCTTCGATGGGGTCGCCGAGCCTGGTGCCGGTGCCGTGGGCCTCGACGGCGTCGACGTCGCCGACGGTCAGGCCGGCGTTGCCGAGGGCCTGGCGGATGACGCGCTGCTGGGAGGGGCCGTTGGGGGCGGTGAGCCCGTTGGAGGCGCCGTCCTGGTTGACGGCGGAGCCGCGGATGACGCCGAGGACCCGGTGGCCGTTGCGGCGGGCGTCGGAGAGGCGTTCCAGCAGGAGCATGCCCGCGCCCTCGCCCCAGCCGGTGCCGTCGGCGGACGCCGCGAAGGACTTGCAGCGGCCGTCGAAGGACAGGCCGCGCTGGCGGGAGAACTCGACGAACGTGTTGGGCGTGGCCATCACGGTCGCACCGCCGGCCAGGGCCATGGTGCACTCGCCGCCCCGCAGGGCCTGGGCGGCCAGGTGCAGGGCGACCAGCGAGGAGGAGCAGGCGGTGTCGACGGTGACGGCCGGTCCCTCCAGCCCGAGGACGTAGGAGATGCGGCCGGACAGGACGCTGCCGGCGTTGCCGGTGCTGAGGTAGCCGTCGATGCCCTCGGGCACCTCGCCGCCGCCCAGGAGGGAGGCGTAGTCGTGGTACATGACACCCGCGAACACGCCGGTGGCGGTGCCGCGGACGGAGGTGGGGTCGATGCCGGCGCGTTCGAAGGCCTCCCAGGCGGTTTCGAGGAGGAGCCGCTGCTGGGGGTCCATGGCGAGGGCCTCGCGGGGCGAGATCCCGAAGAAGCCGGCGTCGAACTCGGCGGCGTCGTAGAGGAAGCCGCCTTCGCTGACGTACGAGCGGCCGGCCGCGTCGGGGTCGGCGTCGAAGAGGCCGTCGAGGTCCCAGCCGCGGTCGGTCGGGAACGCCGCGATGCCGTCTCCGCCGGCGGAGACCAGGTTCCACAGGTCCTCGGGCGAGCGGACCCCGCCGGGGTAGCGGCAGCTCATGCCGACGATCGCGATGGGGTCGTCGGCGTCGGCGCCCGGGGCGGCGACGGGCACGGCGGCGGCGGTGTCCGGCGCGGCCTCGGTCAGCCCGGCGCGCAGGTGTTCGACGAGGGCGGCGGGGGTGGGGTAGTCGAAGATCAGCGTGGCCGAGAGCCGCAGGCCCGTCTCGGTGGTGAGCCGGTTGCGCAGTTCGACGGCGGTGAGGGAGTCGAAGCCGAGCTCGGTGAACGTCTGGCCGAGGTCGATCGCCCCGGCCGTCGCGTGGCCGAGTAYGGAACCGACGTGGGTGCGGACGAGTTCGGCGATCTGCCGTTCGGTCCACTCGGTACGGGGGGTGGCAGGGGCGGACGCGGCCGCCCGGCGGGCCGGTCCGCGCACCAGGCCGCGCAGCAGGGCGGGCGGCGTCGCGGTGCGGGCCGCGGCGCCGGGCGGCGGGGTGAGGTCCAGGCGGGCGGGGACGAGCAGGGGCTCGTCGAGGCCGCCGGCGAGGTCGAAGAGTTCGAGTCCTTCGGCGGCGGACAGGGCGGCGACGCCGGAGCCGGTGATGCGCTGGCGGTCGTTGCCGGCCAGGCGCCCGCCCATGCCGCCGCCTTCCGCCCACAGGCCCCAGGCGAGGGAGACGGCGCTGAGGCCCTGCGCGGCACGGTGCTGGGCGAGGGCGTCGAGGAAGGCGTTGGCGGCGGCGTATCCGGCCTGGCCGGGGGCGCCGAAGACGCCGGCGGCCGAGGAGAACAGGACGAAGGCCGACAGGTCCGCCTCCCGCGTCAGCTCGTGCAGGTGCCAGGCCGCGTCGAGCTTGGGGCGCAGTACGGTGTCCAGCCGTTCGGGGGCCAGCGAGCCGATCACCCCGTCGTCCAGGACGCCGGCCGCGTGCACCACCGCGGTCAACGGGTGTCCGGTGGGGATCCGGGCGAGCAGGCGGGCCAGGTCGGCGCGGTCGCCGACGTCGCAGGCCTCGATCAGGACGTGGGCGCCGGACCCGGTGAGTTCGGCGGCGAGTTCGGCGGCGCCCTCGGCGGCCGGACCGCGCCGGCCGGCCAGGACGAGGTGGCGTACGCCGTGCTCGGCCACCAGGTGGCGGGCGAGCAGGGCGCCGAGGCCGCCGGTGCCGCCGGTGATCAGGACGGTGCCGTCGGGGTTCCACTCCCGGGGCGCGGCGGGGGCGGGGACGCGGGCCAGCCGGGGGGCGTACAAGCGGCCGTCGCGCAGGGCGAGTTGCGGCTCGTCGAGGGCCAGGGCGGCGGTCAGGGCTCCGTTCGGGCCGGCGTCGGTGTCGGCGTCGGTGTCCGTCTCGGTGTCCGTGTCGGTGTCGGTGTCGTCGTCCGTGTCGATGAGGCGGAAGCTGCCCGGGTTCTCGGCCTGCGCCGACCGGACGAGGCCCCACAGCGGCGCCTGGCCGAGGTCGCGGACCTCCTCGCCGGGTCGCACGGCCAGCGCACCGCGGGTGACGAGGACCAGCTGCGACGAGGTGTACCGGGGCTCGGCGAGCCACGCCTGGAGGAGTTCCAGGACGCGGTGCGTGCCGGAGTGCGCGTCGGCGACCAGGTCGTCGGTGTGCGGGCAGCGGACGAAGACGGCGTCCGGGACGGTGTGAAGCGCGGCCAGGTCGGCGGCCGAGGCGATCCAGTGGGGCCGCGCGTCGGCGGGTTCCGCGGGTGTGGCCCCGGCCGCGGTCCGGGGCAGGGCGGTCCAGTCGACGCGGAACAGGGAGTCGCGGTGCCGGTGCGTGCGCTGCGCGGCGGCCGGGCGCAGGGCGAGGGCCTCGACGGTGGCGACCGGGGCGCCGGTCTGGTCCGCGGCCTCCAGGGCCACGGTGTCGGGGCCGGCCGGTGACAGCCGTACGCGCAGCGCCGGGGCGCCGGCCGCGTGGAGGGTCACACCGCGCCAGGAGAAGGGGAGGCTGGCGGCGCCGTCGGCGACGAAGTCGCCGAGTCCGACGGCGTGCAGGGCGGCGTCCAGCAGGGCGGGGTGCAGACCGTAGCGGGACGCCTCGGTCTCCTGCGGCAGCCGCACCTCGGCGAACACGTCCTCGCCGCGGCGCCATGCGGCCCGCAGGCCCTGGAAGGCCGGGCCGTAGCCGAAGCCGACCTCGACGAGGTGCTCGTAGAGCCCGTCGACGGATATCGGTTCGGCGCCCGCCGGGGGCCATTCGCTCAGGCCGGGGTCGGCGGGCGGGGTGGGGGCCGGGGCGGGGTCGGCCATCAGGGTGCCGCCGGCGTGCCGGGTCCACGGCTCGTCGGCGTGCCGGGAGTGGAAGGTCAGCGAGCGCCGTCCGTCCGCGTCCGCGGGTCCGACGGCGACCTGGAGCTGGACCGCGCCCTGTTCGGGGAGGACCAGCGGTGCCTCGATGGTCAGTTCGTCGAGGCGGGCGCAGCCGACCTGGTCGCCGGCGCGGACGGCCAGTTCCACGAAGGCGGTGCCGGGGACGAACACGGTGCCCATGACGGCGTGGTCGGCGAGCCAGGGGTGGGTGCGCAGGGAGAGCCGGCCGGTGAACAGCACCTGGTCGGCCTCGGCGAGGGTGACCATGGCGCCGAGCAGGGGGTGGTCGGCCGGGCCCAGACCGGCGGCGGCCACGTCGCCGGTGGCCGTCGTGGCGGGCCAGTAGCGCTGCCGCTGGAAGGGGTACGTGGGCAGGCCGACGCGGCGTCCGGGCAGCAGGGGCGTCCAGTCGACGGGGAGGCCGCGGGTCCAGGCCTCGGCGAGGGCGCCGAGGAAGGCCTCGGGCTCCGGGCGGTCCCTGCGGAGCGCGGGCGTCAGGAGTCCGGCGAAGTCCGCCGGCAGGGACTCCCCCGCCATGGCGGCGAGGACGCCCTGCGGGCCCAGCTCCAGGAAGTGGGCGACGCCCTGCTCCTCGGCGAGGTGGGCGAGGACGTCGCCGAAGCGGACGGCGGCCCGTACGTGCTCGACCCAGTGGCCGGCCGTGAACTCGGTGATCCGTGCGCCCGTGAGGGTGGACACGACCGGAACCGAGGGGGCGTTGTGGGTGAGGGTTTGCGCGACCTCGCGGAACGCCTCCAGCATCGGCTCCATCAGCGGGGAGTGGAAGGCGTGCGAGACCGTGAGGCGCTTGGTCTTGTGACCCCGCTCGGCCAGCTGTGCCGCCAC
>NZ_JBFRER010000205.1:0-6792 GCF_052114405.1 Streptomyces sp. M-16
CACCCCGTCACCTGGTGCTTCCGCAGGCTCTCACCGATGCCCTTGATCACGACCGCCGCACCCTGCAGCTGCGTCGCCCGCACGACCACCGTCGCCGAGTCCAGAGACGCGATCATCGCGAGCAACTGCTCATGCGAGTAGGCCTCGAAGTCCGTCGCCATCAGAGAACGCCCTTCGACGCGCCGGAAGTCGGAGTCGGGGTGCCCTGCTGGGCCGCCGCCTTTCGGCGGGCTTCCTCCTGCTCGCGGACCTGTGGGTCGCGGTCGCGGACGTAGTCCTGCTTCGACTGCCGGATGATGGCGCGCATGCGCGCCTGCGTGTCCTCGTCCACCCCCGCGTAGCCCTTGCCCGCCGTCAGGACCGCGATGCCGAGGGCCTCGATCTGGGCGGCCAGGCCCTGGGAGAGCTTCTGCAGCTCCGTGTGGACCGTCGAGTACGCCTTGAACAGGGAGTCGGCCTCCGGGAAGCCCGTGCCGAGGGTGCCCGCCGGCAGGGTGCCGTCGGCGAGTTTCTTCTCGTCCGCCTCCGAGCCGTCGAGCTTCTTCAGGAGGGCGTCCACCAGCTTCTTGTAGCCGGTCATCGACTCGTACTCGACCTGCAGGGCCTGCGCCTGGCTCATGATGGCGTCCGCCACCCCCGCGCTGACGTTGCCGCCCAACAGCATCGGTCCGTTGTCCTCTGCCACGCCTGCCTCCCCCGTTCCCCGTCCCCGTTCGCACCCGCACGTTCCGGGTGCCGCCGATCACTCTATCGATCGGCGCCGACAGGCCCAAGCTCGGGTTGCACGTGCAATGCGGGTCACACGGTTACGAGTTGGACGCCGCCACCGCCGCCGATGGCCGGATCGGGATCCTGTTGACGGGCCGTCCCGTCGCCGCGCGGACCGCCGACGCGATCGCCGCCGGGGTGGTCACCACCGGCACCGCGCTCGCCGCCTTCGCGCCGAACGGGGCCACCACGTCGCGCTCCTCCACCAGCCGGACGATGCGCACCGCCGGGGCGTCGAGGGAGGTCGGGAGGGCGTAGCCGGTCAGGTCGGGGTGGCGGACCAGGCCCGCGACCGAGCGGAGGTTCTCCGTCAACGCCGCGCCCACGCCCTGGGTGACGCCCGCTTCGATACGGGCCTCCAGCTGGCGGGGGTTGAGGATCCGGCCAACGTCCTGGGCGACGGCGAGTTCCACGACGCGTACCGAGCCCAGCTCGATGTCGACGTCGACCACTGCGCGGATCGCGCAGAAGGCGAGGCCGACGAACGCGTCGCCCTGGCCGTCCGCGTCCAGCGGCTCCGTCGGGTGGGGGCGGCACTGGGCCGTCGCCCAGAGCTCCTTGCCCTCGATCGCCTCCGCGACCGTCGTCGAGAAGGCACCGTCGTACGAGGTGATCCGGCCGTCCTGGATCTGCAGGAGTTCCGTGGACATGCCCAGCTTGTGGGCCATCGGCTGGAGGAGCTGGGTGCGGACCATCTTGGCCGCGCGTTCCACCGCCCCGCCCGACACCCAGGTGTGGCGGCCGTGCGCCGACGGGCCCGCCGGCGGCTGGTCGGTGTCGACGGGGGCCATCGCCACCTCGTCCACCCCGAGGACCTCCTGGACGATCTGACGGGCGAGGGTCGCGAAGCCCTGGCCGGTGTCGACGGCCGCGCAGATGACGGTGGCCGTGCCGCCGACCACCTTCACGGTGGCCGTGGAGACCTCGTCCGCGCCCTCGGCGCCCAGCATGTGGACCATGCCCACGCCGTAGCCGACCCCGCGCCGCACCGCGCCCGGTTCCCCCGCGCCCTCGGGGCCGCCGGGCAGCAGCCACTCCTCCTCCGGGGCGTCCTTCGGGAGGGAGGGGAGCGGGAAGTCACGTACGGAGCGCAGGAGTTCGGCGACCGGGGCCGGGCAGGTGACCGTCTGGCCGGTGGGCAGGAGGTCGCCCGTCGACAGGACGTTGCGCATCCGCACTTCCGCGCCGTCGATGCCGAGGGCGGCGGCGATCTTGTCCATCTGGCCCTCGTAGGCCGCGCAGACCTGCATGGCGCCTTCGCCGCGCACGTGGCCGGACGGGGGGTTGTTGGTGCGGACCGCCCAGCCCTCCACGAAGGCGTGCGGGACGATGTACGGGCCGCACGCGAACGCCACCGCCGCCGCGAGGGATTCCGCGGAGGAGTCGGCGTAGGCGCCCGCGTCCATCAGGATCTGGGCCTCGACCTTGACCAGCCTGCCCTCCGCGTCCGCGTGGTGGCGGTAGCGCAGCAGCGTCGGGTGGCGGTGGGCGTGGCCGAGGAAGGACTCCTCGCGGGTGGCGGCCAGCTTCACCGGGCAGCCGGTGCGCAGCGCGAGCAGCCCGAGCGGGAGCTGGAACGCGGGGTCCTCGCGGTCGGCCGTCGCGCCGGGCACGCCGGTGACGACGACGCGGACGCGGTCCGGGTCGAGGCCGAAGCAGGCGGCGGCGAGGTCGCGGTCGGTGTGCGGGTCGGTGGAGGCGGTGTAGATCTCCACCCCGCCGTCGGGGCGGGGCACCGCGAGGCCGGCCTCGGCTCCGATGGGGGCGGGGTCCTGGCGGCCGATCCGGTAGAGGCCCTCGACCACGACCTCCCCCGTCGCCTCGGGGTCGCCGTAGCGCAGCGGGATGTGCCGGATCAGGTTGCCGTCCGGGTGCAGCGGGGCGGCGCCGAAGGACTGCTCGGGGTCCGTGACGGCGTCCAGCAGCTCGTACTCGACGGTGATGGCGGCGGCCGCGAGACGTGCCGTGTCGGGGTGGTCGGCGGCGACGGCGGCGATGGCCTCGCCGTGGTGGCGGACCACGTCGTGCGCGAACACCGGCCGGTCGGCGATCCGGCGGCCGTGCGTGGTCGCGCCGGGAACGTCGGCGTGGGTGATCACGGCGCGGACGCCGGGCATCTCGGCCGCGGCCGAGGTGTCGACGGACAGGATGCGGGCGTGGGCGTGCGGGGACCGCAGCACGGCCGCCCACAGCAGGCCCTCGGCCCACAGGTCCGCGGCGTAGGGGAAGGTTCCCTCGGTCTTGGCACGGACGTCCGCCGACGGGACGGAAGCGCCGATTCCGCGCACGCGCGGCGAGGTCGGCTCCCCTTCCGCCGTGGCACCGACCGTGGTGACGGCGGTCGTCGCCGTGGCCGCGTCCTGGCCGCTCACGCCATGCCTCCGTTGTGGTGGATCCCGTGGATGCCCTGGTTGCCCTGGTTGCCCTGGTTGCCGAGGGTGTCGTGGCCGCCCTGGTCGTGCTGACCGCCGTGGTGGGGGTCGTGGACGCCGGGGAAGACCTGGCCGCCACCCATGGTGTCGTGGCCGCCGTGCATGGCCTGGCCCCCGCCCATGGAGTCGTGGACGCCGTGCATGGCCTGGCCCCCGCCCATGGAGTCGTGGACGCCGTGCATGGCCTGGCCCCCGCCCATGGAGTCGTGGACGCCGGGGAAGACCTGGTCCCCGCCCAGCGTGTCGTGACCGCCGTGCAGGACCTGACCGCCGCCGAGCGAGTCGTGGACGCCCGGGAAGACCTGGCCGCCACCCATGGTGTCGTGGCCGCCGTGCATGGCCTGGCCGCCGCCCATGGTGTCGTGAGCGCCGTGCATGGCCTGGCCCCCACCCATGGAGTCGTGGACGCCCGGGAAGACCTGGTCCCCGCCCATGGTGTCGTGACCGCCGCCCAGCGTGTCGTGACCGCCGTGCAGGACCTGGCCGCCCCCGCCCAGCGTGTCGTGACCGCCGTAGGCTCCGTACCCTCCGGGGCCGCCGTGGATGCCGCCCTCGCCGGGGGGTGCCTGGTGCGGGATGCGCGGTTCGGCCGTGGGGGGTTCCCCGGCGGCGGTCGCCGCCGCGGCCTCGGCCGCCGTCGCCTCGCGCTCCGCGACGACCTCGCGGACCGCCTCGACGACGCCCTTGTAGCCGGAGCAGCGGCAGAGGTTGCCGCACAGCGCCTGCCGGGTCTCCAGGTCGCTGGGGGCGTGGTTGCCCTCCAGCAGGTCGTGGATGGTCATGGCCATGCCTGGTACGCAGAAGCCGCACTGCACCCCGCCGGACCTGCACAACGCCTCTTGCACGTCCGACAGTTGCCCGCCGGTCGCGAGACCCTCCACGGTGCGGACCTCGCTGCCCGCCGCCGTCGCCGCGGGGACGAGACAGGAGGCGACGAGCCGTCCGTCGACCTGCACCGCGCAGGCTCCGCACTCGCCCTGCGAGCAGCCGTCCTTGGCGCCGGCCAGGCCTAGGCGCTCGCGCAGCACGTACAGCAGCGACTCGCCGATCCAGGCGCCGGTGACGGGCCGGTCGGCGCCGTTGACGCGCAGGACGTAGGAAGCCGCCGGGTGCTCGTGATGGGCGACGGCGGGAAGTCCCTCTTCCTCGTACGTCGCCTCCTGCACCGGCGCCCCTTCGGCACCGCCCTCGCCCGGGGGTGTCACAGCGCTGTCGGCGGTGTCCTCACCCGGCACGCCCGCGGCCCCCGCTCCGGCGACGGGAACCGGATCGGGAGCGAGATCGGGATCGGGAACGGGATCGGGAGCGGCAGCGGAATCGGCAGCGGCCTGCTCGGGAGCGGCGGCCGGTGCCGCCTTCGCGAAGCCCCGCTCCTGCTCCTGCTCCGGTTCCCGCTCCTGCGCGTGCTCCTGCGCGTGCTCGTAGCCGTGTTCCTGCCCGAGCCCCTCCGGATGCCGGCCCGCGGGCCCGGTCTCCGCCTCGGCCTCCACCGGGCGCGGCCGCTGCTCCTCGACCGGCGGCTGCGCCGGGCCGTGGGCGGCGTCGATGTCCGGGGCGGCGTGCAGCACGCCCTCCGGCTCCGGGCCGGGCTGCGCGTAGCCCTCCGGCAGCGGGGTCCCGACCCCGGGCCCGCCCAGCACCCTCGGGCCGCGTCCCGGCGCGTCGGCCCCGGGTCCTTCGCCCGGCAGCACGCCGGAGCTCATCAGCGTCTCGGCCCCGAAGGCGCCGCCCGCCACACCGGCCCCGGCGGCCTGCGCCTCCGGCTGCGCCCACGGAGCCGCCGCCCCGCCGGGCAGGGTCGCCGGAGCCTGGCTCCAGTCGGCCGCCCCCGCGCCCCCGTCGRCCACGAACCCGTCGGCCGTAAACCCGTCGGCCGCAAATCCGCCGGCCGCGAACTCGCCCGTCCCCGGCACCGGTTCACCTACCGTCGGCAGGGTCCACTGCCCGGTGGCCGCCGGCTCGTCGGGCTGGTGCACCGCGTCGGGGAACTGCCACTCGGCCGTCGCCCCGTGGTCGTGCTCCCCGCCCCCGGCCGCACCGCCCACGGCTCCGGCGCCGCCACCCGCGGGCTCCGCGAAGGCCGCCGCCACCGACGGCGGCAGCGGGATGGAGGCCGGGATCGGCCCCCGCGCGGGCGCGGGTTCGGCCGGAGCCCGGTCCGTGCCCGCCTCGGGCCACTGCACCGGCATCGTCCAGGTGCCCGTGGCGGTGGGGTCCGCACTGGCCGAGCCCAGCGGCACGATCATCGGGGGCGGCACGTACCCGTGGCCGGGCGCGGCGAGGGGTTCCCCGTTGTCGAGGGCGTCCAGCATGTCCTGCGGCAGCTTCACGAAGGCCGTGGCCTCCGAGTCGTACTCGCCGCCCTGCGGCACGGGCTCCCAGCCCCAGCCGTTGCCCGCGCCGCCCGCGTTCCCCGTCGTTCCGCTCACGTTCTCGTTCTCACTCATGAGGTCAGCGCCCTCCCCAGGGCCCTGCGCGCCAGCACGGCCACCGTCCGCCGCAGATGCAGTACTCCGGAGGACACCGGTTCCCCCTGGTCGGGCACGCAGGCGGCCGCGACGTACTCGCCGAAGGCCTCCAGCGCCTCGGGGGCCAGGCTGCGGTCCCCGTCCCAGTCGATCAGCGAGGCCACCCACTGCTCGGCCTCCAGCGGCCGCAGCGGCATCGGGGCCACCGCGCCGATGGCGCACCGCACGCCCCGGCGCGCGGGATCCAGCACCAGCCCCACGGACGCCACCGCGCGGCCCGGCCCCGTACGCCCGGTGGCCTTCAGGAAGACCTGCGGCGCGTGCAGCAGCGGAACGCGCACGAAGCCGATCAGCTCGCCCGGCCGCAGCATCTCGCGCCCGGCGAGCAGGTGGGAGACCGGGATCTCGCGCGAGCCGTCGGGGCCGACGATGACCAGGACCGCCTCCAGCGCCGCCAGCACGGGCAGGGCGTCACCGGTCGGCGCGGCCGTCGCGATGTTCCCGCCGAGGGTGCCGGCGTTGCGGATCTGCGGCGGTCCGGCGGCCCGGGCGGCGGCGGCGAGCGCGGGGATCAGAGCGGCGAAATCCGGCCGTCCCATCCGGGCGTGCGTCAGTCCGGCGCCGAGCAGCGCGTGCCCGTCCTGGTACTGCCAGCCGCGGATCTCGTTGATGCGCCCCAGGCCGACCAGCGCGGCGGGGCGCAGCAGCCCGGCGTTGACGGCGGCCATGAGGTCGGTGCCGCCCGCCACGGGCACGGCCGCGGGCATGGCGGTGAGCGCCGCCACGGCCTCGTCGAGCGAGGTCGGCAGCGTCACGGACTGCGTCGTTTGGGCCGCTTGCGGTGGTTGCGACCCCTGAGTCGAATGCGATGCGTGCGGTGCGTGCGTGGTCAACCCAGCTGCCCCTTCCCGATGTCCCGGTCCCGGCGCTCACGCCTGTCCGCCGTACGGTACGTGCTCACCGCCGGGACGTGGCAACTCTGGCACATCTTCGGGACCACCCCGCGCGAGGGTCTCCCCCGCACCCGGGCCGGGCCGAACCCCCCGGCGCGGCCCGTACGGCGGCCGGCAGGGGCCGCGCGGTGCCGCCCGCGGCCCGGCCGCGCACCCCACCCGCACCCCACC
>NZ_JBFRER010000206.1:0-6587 GCF_052114405.1 Streptomyces sp. M-16
TCCCTGCTGGACGTGCTCCGCCAGAAGGACGGCGCGCCGGGCTTCGACCGGGTGGATGTGGTCCAGCCCGCGCTGTGGGCGGTGATGGTGTCCCTCGCCGAGCTGTGGCGGGCCAACGGCGTCGTTCCGGCCGCGGTCGTCGGTCACTCTCAGGGGGAGATCGCGGCCGCGGCCGTGTCCGGGGCTCTGTCGTTGGAGGACGCGGCGAAGGTGTCCGCGCTGCGGGCCAAGGCGCTGCTCGCCCTGGCCGGCAAGGGCGGCATGGTGTCGGTCGCCGAGACGGCCGATGCGGTGGTGGAACGTATCTCCGGCTGGGGTGAGCGTCTGGCGCTGGCTTCCGTCAACGGTCCGCGGTCGACGGTGGTTTCGGGTGATCCGGAGGCGCTGGACGAGCTGATGGCGGCCTGTGAGGCCGATGGCGTCCGGGCGCGTCGGATCAATGTGGACTATGCCTCGCACGGTCCGCAGGTGGAGTCCATCCGCGACGAGGTCATCGGCCTCCTCGCGGGCATCGAGCCGCGGACGGCCGAGGTCCCGTTCTTCTCGACGGTGACGGGGGAGTGGGCCGACGGTTCCGAGCTGGACGCGGAGTACTGGTACACCAACCTCCGCCGCACCGTCCGTTTCCAGGACGCCATCAACGGCCTCCTGGAGCGCGGACACGGGCTGTTCGTGGAGTCCAGTGCCCACCCGGTGCTGACGATCGGGGTCCAGGAGACCATCGAGGCCGTCGGCGCGTCCGCCGTCACCCTCGGCACCCTGCGCCGCGACGAGGGCGGCCCGCAGCGCTTCCTCGCCTCCCTCGCCGAGGCCTGGACCCACGGCGCCCCCGTCGACTGGCAGCAGACCGTCCACGCCGCCGCGGACGACCCGGGCCGGCGCATCGAGCTGCCCACGTACGCCTTCCAGCGCGAGCGCTACTGGCTGGAGGTGGCCGGCTCCGGATCCGGGGACGTGTCCGCCGCCGGTCTCGGCGCCGCCGACCACCCCCTCCTCGGTGCGACCGTCCGCCTCGCCGACGGGGACCAGGCCGTCCTCACCGGCCGCCTGTCGCTGCGCACCCACTCCTGGCTCGCCGACCACGCCGTGAACGGCACCGTCATCCTCCCCGGCACCGCGTTCGTCGAACTCGCCGTCCGCGCCGGTGACGAGGCCGGCTGCGACACCCTCGACGAGCTCACCCTGGAGGCCCCCCTCGTACTGCCCGCCGAGGGCGCGGTCCGCCTCCAGCTCGTCGTCGGCGGCCCCGAATCCGACGGCCACCGTCCCGTGGCCCTCTACTCCCTCCCCGAGGAAGCCCCCGAAGGCACCCCGTGGACCCGGCACGCCACGGGCCTGCTGCTCAGCTCCCGCCGGGAACCCTCCTTCGACCTGGCCGCCTGGCCGCCGCCGGGCGCCGAACCCGTCGACCTCGACGGCTTCTACGAGGCCCTGGCCGGTGCCGGCTACCAGTACGGGCCCGCCTTCCGGGGCCTGACCGCCGTGTGGAAGCAGACCGGCGGCGACGAGATCTACGCCGAGGTCGCCCTCCCCCACGAGCAGCACGAGGACGCGGCCCGCTTCGGCCTCCACCCCGCCCTCCTCGACGCCGCCCTGCACGCCGGGCTGGTGTCCGCCGCGCGCGGCGAGGCCGAGGGCGTACGCCTGCCGTTCTCCTGGAACCGGGTCGGCCTCCACGCGGTCGGCGCGACCGCGCTGCGCGTGCGGATCGCCCCGGCCGGCGAGGACGGCGTCGGCCTGGAGATCGCCGACGCCACCGGCCGCCCGGTCGCCACCGTCGGCGCCCTGGTGTCCCGGGCCGTCGGCGCCGCCTCCCTCGACGCCGGTCCCGCGACCGACGACTCCCTCTACCGGCTGGACTGGACGGCCGTGGAGACGGACGGCCTCCCCGAGGACGCCGTCCCGCACGACTGGATCGTCCTCGGCGAGGACCTCCTCGGCATCGAGGCCGCCTTCCAGCGGCTCGGCGCGTTCCCGCAGGTCTTCGACGACGTGGCCACGCTCGGCGACGCCGTCGCCGCCGGGCTGCCCGCCCCCGAGGTCGTGGTCCTGCCCGTCGGCGGCGCACCGGCCCCGGACGCGGACGCCCCGGCCGGCGCGCTCGCCGACGCGGTGCGCGAGGAGACCGCCCGCGTCCTCGTCCTCCTCCAGGAGTGGCTCGCCGACGAGCGGCTGGAGGGCGCCCGGCTGGCCGTCGTCACCCGCGGCGCCGTCTCCGTACGCCCCGGCGAGGACGTCACCGACCTCGTCCACGCCCCGCTGTGGGGCCTGGTCCGCTCCGCGCAGGCCGAGAACCCGGGCCGGCTGCTGCTCGTCGACCTCGACGCGGCCGTGGACGCGGCCGAGGCCGCCGCCGCGGCGCTCCCCACGGCCGTCGCCGCCGCGCGGCGCGCCGACGAGCCGCAGGCCGCCGTACGCGACACGGTGGTGCTCGCGCCGCGCCTGGTCCGCGGGACCGCCCCCGGCGGCATGCTGACGCCCCCGCGGTCCGCCGCCGGGTGGCAGCTCGCCTCCTCCGGCGGAACCCTCGACCACCTCGCCCTGGTGCCCGCCGGGACCCGGCCGCTCGCCGAGGGCGAGATCCGTATCGCGGTCCGGGCCGCCGGCCTGAACTTCCGCGACGTGATGATCGCGCTCGGCATGTACCCGGGCGACGCGACCATGGGCAACGAGGGCGCCGGCGTCGTCACCGAGACCGGTCCCGGCGTCACCGGACTCGCCGTCGGCGACCGCGTGATGGGCCCGTTCCCCGGCGCCTTCGGCCCGCACACGGTGGCCGACCGGCGCGTCGTCACCCGCATTCCCGACGGCTGGTCCTTCGAGGAGGCCGCGTCCGCGCCGACCGCCTTCCTCACCGCGTACTACGCGCTCGTCGACCTGGCGGGCCTGAAGGCCGGCGAGCGGATCCTGATCCACGCCGCCGCGGGCGGTGTCGGCTCGGCCGCGGTGCGGATCGCCCGGCACCTGGGCGCCGAGGTCTTCGCCACCGCCAGTGAGGGCAAGTGGGACGCGCTGCGCGCCGCCGGTCTCGACGACGCCCACATCGCCTCCTCCCGCGACGCCTCCTTCGAGGAGCGCTTCCGCTCCGCCACCGGCGGCGAGGGCGTCGACGTCGTCCTGAACTCCCTCGCGGGCGAACTCACCGACGCCTCGCTGCGGCTGCTGCCGCGCGGCGGCCGGTTCGTCGAGATGGGCAAGACCGACGTCCGCGACCCGCGCGACACCGAGCGGGACCACCCCGGGGTCGGTTACCGGGCCTTCGACCTCGCCGAGGCGGGACCCGACCGGATCGCCGGGATGCTCACCGAGCTGGGCCGGCTCTTCGAGGCGGGCACGCTCCGGCCCCTTCCCCTGCGGACCTGGGACGTCCGGCGGGCCCCCGAGGCGTTCCGGTTCATGAGCCAGGCCAAGCACACCGGCAAGATCGTCCTGACGGTCCCGCAGGGCTGGGACCCGGACGGGACGGTCCTGATCACCGGCGGTACGGGCACCCTGGGGGCGCTCGTCGCCAGGCACCTGGTCACCGAGCACGGCGTACGGCACCTGCTGTTGGCCGGCCGCCGCGGCCCGCAGGCTCCGGGGGCGGCCGAACTCGTCTCGGAGATAGCACAGTTGGGTGGTTCGGCCGAGGTCGTGGCGTGTGACGCCGCCGACCGCGACGCGCTCGCCGCACTCCTCGCCGCGATCCCCGCCGACCGGCCGCTGCGCGCGGTCGTCCACACCGCCGGAGTCCTCGACGACGGCGTGATCGCCTCCCTCGACGCCGACCGGCTCGCCGCCGTCCTGCGTCCCAAGGCGGACGCGGCCGCGCTCCTCCACGAACTCACCCGCGACCTGGACCTGACCGCCTTCGTCCTGTTCTCCTCCGCCGCCGGCGTCATCGGAGGCCCCGCCCAGGGCAATTACGCCGCCGCCAACGCCTTCCTCGACGCCCTCGCCCAGCACCGCTGCTCCCGGGGCCTGCCCGCCACCTCCCTCGCCTGGGGACTGTGGGACGAGGCCAGCGGCATGACCGGCCACCTCTCCGAGGAGGACGTGGCCCGCATGGCCCGCTCCGGCATGGTCGCCTTCTCCCCGGCCGAGGGCCTCGCCCTCCTCGACGCGGGCACCACCGGCGGCGCACCCCTCCTGGTGCCCGTACGCCTGGACGCGGGCGCCCTGCGGACCATGGCCACCACCCACAGCCTGCCCGCGCTCGCCCGCGGCCTGGTCCGCGTGTCCGCCCGCCGCACCGTGGAGAGCGCCGAAGGCGCCGGCGGCTCGGCACTCGCCCGCCGCCTCACCGCGCTGAGCCCCGACGACCAGCTGCGCACCCTGCTCGACCTGGTCCGCACCCACGCGGCCGCCGTCCTCGGGCACTCCGCCGCCGAAGCCGTCGGCGCCGAGAAGGCCTTCAAGGAGCTCGGCTTCGACTCCCTGACCGCCGTCGAGCTGCGCAACCGGCTCGGCGGGGCCACCGGACTGCGCCTGCCCGCGACCATCGTCTTCGACCACCCCACCCCGGCCTCCCTCGCCCGCCAACTGCGCACCGCGCTCGTCGGCGACGCCGACGGCGAACAGCGGGACGAGGACAACGCCCCCCTCACCGCCCCGGCCGCCGACGGCGACCCGGTCGTGATCGTCGGCATGGCCTGCCGCTTCCCCGACGGCGTGGACTCGCCCGAAGCACTGTGGCGACTGGTCACCGGCGAGGGCGACGCCATCGGAGCCTTCCCCGCCGACCGCGGCTGGGACCTGGACGCCCTCTACGACCCCGAGCCCGGCACCCCCGGCCGCACCTACGTCAAGGAAGGCGGCTTCCTGCACGACGCCGGCCGCTTCGACGCCGAACTCTTCGGGATCTCCCCGCGCGAGGCCCTCGCCATGGACCCGCAGCAGCGGCTCGTCCTGGAAGGCGCCTGGCAGGTCTTCGAACGGGCCGGCATCGACCCGGCCACCCTCAAGGGCAGCCGCACCGGCGTCTTCGTCGGAGCCGTCCCGTCCGGGTACGCCACCGAACTGCGCGAGATCCCCGAAGGCGTCGAGGGCTACTTCGGCACCGGCCTCTCCAACAGCGTCATCTCCGGCCGCGTCGCCTACAGCTTCGGCCTCGAAGGCCCCGCCGTCACCGTCGACACCGCCTGCTCCTCCTCCCTGGTCGCCCTGCACCTGGCCGCGCAGTCCCTGCGCCAGGGCGAGTGCTCGATGGCCCTGGCCGGCGGCGTCGCCGTCATGTCGACCCCCGCCGAGTTCGTGGAGTTCGGACGCCAGCGGGCGCTCGCCGCCGACGGCCGCGCCAAGGCCTTCGCCGGAGCCGCCGACGGCACCGCCTTCTCCGAAGGCCTCGGCGTGCTCCTCCTGGAGAAGCTCTCCGACGCCCGCCGCAACGGCCACCGCGTCCTCGCGGTCGTCCGCGGCTCCGCCACCAACCAGGACGGCGCCAGCAACGGCCTCACCGCCCCCAGCGGCCCGTCCCAGCAGCGCGTCATCCGCCAGGCCCTGGCCTCCGCCAAGCTCGCCGCGCAGGACGTCGACGCCGTCGAGGCCCACGGCACCGGCACGAAGCTCGGCGACCCCATCGAGGCGCACGCCCTGCTCGCCACCTACGGCCAGGGCCGCCCCGAGGACCGGCCGCTGTGGCTCGGCTCCCTCAAGTCCAACATCGGCCACACCCAGGCCGTCTCCGGCATCGCGGGCGTCATCAAGTCCGTGATGGCCCTGCGCCACGGCGTCCTCGCCAAGACCCTGCACGTCGACGAGCCCTCCCCGCACGTCGAATGGTCCACCGGGGCCGTCGAGCTGCTCACCGAGCAGCGCGCCTGGCCCGAGACCGGCCACCCGCGGCGCGTCGGTGTCTCCTCCTTCGGCCTCAGCGGCACCAACGCCCACGTCATCCTGGAGCAGGCCCCGCGGACCGCCACCCCGGACCACGACCGGGCGCCCGAGGACACCGCACGCCCGACGGTGGCCGCAGTCCTCGCCGCCACCGTGCCCTGGACCCTGACCGGCAAGAACCCGGCCGCCCTCCAGGCACAGGCGGGGCGGCTGCACGACCACCTCGCCGCCGACGTCGACCTGTCCCTGTCCGACGTGGCCCTGTCCCTCGCCACCACCCGGGCACGCCTGGAACACCGGGCCGCCGTCGTCCTCGGCAGCCGCGAGGAGGCCCTCGCCGGACTCGCCGCGCTCGCGGCCGGCGCGCCCGCCGGACGCACCGTCACCGGCGCCGCCGACACCGAGGGCAAGACGGTGTTCGTCTTCCCCGGTCAGGGGTCGCAGTGGGCGGGGATGGCGGTGGAACTGCTGGATTCCTCGCCGGTGTTCGCGGCCCGCTTCGCCGAGGTCGCGGGGGCCGTGGAGGCGCACGTCGACTGGTCGGTGGAGGGGGTGCTGCGCGGGGACGGGGACCTGACCCGTATCGAGGTGCTCCAGCCGGTCCTGTTCACCGTGATGGTGTCCCTGGCCGAGCTGTGGCGTGCGGCGGGTGTGGTGCCGGACGCGGTGGTCGGTCACTCGCAGGGTGAGATCGCGGCCGCCGTCGTCTCGGGCGCGCTGTCGCTGGAGGACGGCGCCAGGGTGGTCGTGCTGCGTTCGCAGCTGTTCGCGGA
>NZ_JBFRER010000207.1:0-6556 GCF_052114405.1 Streptomyces sp. M-16
TCGGCCGGCAGCGCGACCGGCTCCCGGCCGGCGCGGGCCGCTACGCACGGGCGCTGGACGAGCTGTACGGGGCCGGGCGCGGTGAGGGCTCCGGCGACGTGGGCCGCGACGGTACCGGCGGCGGGGACGACCCGTCCTTCCCGACCGCCCGGGAGTGGGCGGCGGAGCTGGAGGCGCTGTTCGGCTCCGACCTGCGGGAGGAAGTGCTCGCCGACGCGGCCGACGCGGGCCGCGCCGACGTGCTCGCGACGCTCGACCCGGGATCCGTACGCCCTTCCGTGGAGCTGCTGACCTCGGTGCTCTCGCTCGCGGGCGGCATGCCGGAGCAGCAACTCGCCCGGCTGCGACCCCTGGTACGGCGCCTGGTCGACGAGCTGGCCAAGGAACTCGCCACCCGCCTGCGGCCGGCGCTGTCGGGGCTCGCCACCCCGCGGCCGACCCGCCGCCCGGGCGGCCCGCTCGACCTGGCGCGCACCCTGCGGGCCAACCTCGCGCACACCCGGCGGCTGGACGACGGCCGGGTGGTGGTGGTCCCGGAGCGGCCGGTGTTCAGCACGCGCGTCTCCCGCGAGGCGGACTGGCGGCTGATCCTGGTGGTCGACGTGTCCGGGTCGATGGAGGCCTCGGTGATCTGGTCGGCGCTGACGGCGGCGGTGCTGGGCGGCGTCCCGACCCTGTCCACGCACTTCCTCGCGTTCTCCACCGAGGTCGCCGACCTCACGGACCGCGTGGACGATCCGCTGTCGCTGCTGCTGGGGGTCCGGGTCGGCGGCGGTACGCACATCGCGGCGGGGCTCGCGCACGCGCGCACGCTGATCACGGTGCCGAGCCGCACGCTGGTCGTGGTGGTCAGCGACTTCGAGGAGGGCGCCCCGCTCGGGGGCCTGCTCGGCGAGGTGCGCGCCCTGGCCGCCTCGGGCGCCCATCTGCTGGGCTGCGCCGCGCTCGACGACGCGGGCGCGCCCCGGTACTCGGTGCCGGTGGCGCGGCAACTCGTGGCGGCCGGCATGCCGGTGGCCGCCCTCAGCCCCCTCGCCCTCGCCCGCTGGGTGGGCGACCGACTCCGTGGAGAACCCCGATGAGCAGCACCGTGTTGCCCCCCGTCGCCCCCGAGGTGCTGGCGGAGGCGGTGGAAGGCCTCAGCGCCCGGCTGCGCAAACGGCTCGACGCCGCCGTCGAGGCGTGCGGGGCGGGGGCCGAGGCCGGACCGGACGGCACGGTCACGGTCCGCTTCGGCGAGGACGCGGTGGTCACGCTGAGGCCGGGCCCGTCGGGGACGGTCACGGATCCCGCCCAGGCCGTCTGCGCCTGCCTGCTGGCCCCCCGCTGCCTCCACCGCGCGGCCGCCCTGGGCGCGAGCCCCTTGGCGGACCCGGAGCCGGRGCCGTACGGGGGCGCGGAGCCGGAGCCGTACGGGGCCACGGAGCCGGAGCCCGTCCCGGCCGCCGGTTCCCTCCCGGAGGCGGGCGCGCAGGCCGGACCCCGCCCGGCGGCGGAGGCAGGTTCCCGTAGCGGGGCGGGCCCGGCGTCCCGCGCGGAGGCGGGCGGCGAGCCGGGGGCCTTCCCCGCAGAGGCCGCCGCCCCCGGCACCGCGCCCCGCGCGGCAGCGGACGGGCACGCCGCCGACCGGACCGGCGACGGGGTCGCGGCCCCGGTGACGGCTGCTCAGAGGGCGGCCGGGGCCGGGTTGTGGGCGGTCGGGGCCGAGGCGCTGGCCGCCGGGGTCACGGCCGCCGGCGCGGTGGCCCAGGCGGAACTGCTGCGCGCCGCGCACACCGCACGCGTGGCCGGGCTGCCGCAGGCCGAGGCCGCCGCCCTGCGCGTCGTACGGGGTCTGCGCGCCGCGCGGGAACGGCACGCGGCGCAGCGCCTCGGCGACCTCGCCGCCGCCTTCCGCGAACTGCTGACCTCCGCCGCGCTGCTGGCGTCCGGCACCGGCGGTCCGGGGCTGACCGGCGGGGGCCGCCGCGCCTACACGGCCGGGGGCGGCCTGCGGGTGTACGGCCTGTGCCGGGAGCCGGTGCTGAGCGCCACGGGGTACGGGGGCGTGGTCACCCACCTGCTGGGCGCGGACGGCTCCGCCTACTCCCTGTCGGACGTCCGGCCCGGCGGCCTCGCCCGCGCCCGGGGTGCGGGGGCCGCCTCCGTCACTCTCGGCGGAGGCGCCCTCGACCACGCCGGGCTGGCCCGGGCCGGCCTGCGCATCGTCGGCGCGACGGTCTCCGCCGACGGGCGGCTCGGCGCCGGGCGCGGGGTGCGGGCCACCCCCATGCCCGTGACGCCGTGGACGGCGGAGCCGCTGGCCGCGCTGTTCGCGCGCCCGGCGGTGGAAGCCGTTGCCGAGCTGCTGTCCCGGGAGGAGGCCGAACCGGGCCTGCTGGGCTGCGACGTCGAGGTCGTCGGCGCGGCCGGGGAGCACCTGCTCGTACGGGAACCCCGCGCGGACGCCCCGTTGCTGCGGCTGCGTCCCGCGCATCCGCACCCGGAGCTGGCCCACACCGCCAACCTGCGCCGCCTGGCCGGGTACCCGGGGCTGGCGGTGCGCGTCCTGGGCCGCCCGGACCCGGACCGTGCGGCGACCCTGAGCCCCCTGGCGGTGGGGCCGGTGCCCGGGGCCGCGTACACGCTGCGGCTGCCGCCGGAGTGGCACGACCGGGCCGATCTGGGCTACGACCGGCTCCAGGGCAGCCACTTCGCGGGCGAGGGCCCTTCGGCCGCGGCGGAGGCGGTGGTGCCGGGTCCGGACCCGTTGGCCGACGCGCCGCTGTGGCGGGTGGGGCGGCTGCTGGAGACGGGCGTGGCGGGAGGCCGCCGCGCGGTGGCCGAAACCGCGCGGGGACCGCAGCCGCTGACCGCGTACGGTCCTTTGCGGCGGGCCGGATTCGGGGCGGCGGCGGACCTGACGGCCGCTCTCGTGGCCGAGGCGGACCGGCGCCCCAGGGACGTCTTCGGCCGGCTCACCGACCCTTCGTCGGACGGCTACGCCTGGGCCTGGCTGGCAGCGTCCGTCCACCTGAAGGCGGCCCGGCGCTCCCTGGTCACCGCCTCCTGGATCTGACCGCCCCGGCGGCGAAGGCCCCGCCGGACCGGTCCGGGCGGGCGGTCCACCGGCGCGGGGGCGTCGACTCCGTCGGCGGGCGGGGCGGGAGTGGGCCCCGCCGCCCCGGGGCTGCCCGTCCGCCTCCGCCACGGAAGGGCGACGCCGCCGATGTCCGGGCCGGCCACGGCGGGGGCGGGGCCCGTCCCCGTACGTCCCCCTGGCCTCGCGCGTCCTCGGCGCGGAACACGGGGGTGCGGGGCCCAGGGTCCGGGGCGGGAGGCGGCTCCGGCGCGGGCGGGGCGCGATGCGCTCCCTGTTTTCGGCCAAGTCCTTCGGGCGCTCGGCCCGGTCGCGAGGGCTTCGGCCCCCCGTGCGCGGGGGACGGGCCGACAGCCGGTGCGGCTGGATCTGGGCCCTCGACTCGACGTCCATGACGATTCCACCCTTTCTGGACGCCGCGCTGCCCACACTCTTCCCCGGGAGGGCCCCGCACCGCGGCCGGCCCCTGAGCGGAGGGGGCTCGATGGCACGGGAGGGCTACCACCTCGTACGGGCACGCGGCCGCACCCGGGGGCCCGGGGAGCGGATCGCCGCCGGGGGCCTGGCGCTCGTCGCGCTGGTGGCCGTGACCGGGGTCGCCGCCGCGCACGGCCCGGCCGTGGCCCTGGCCGCGGCCCTCGCGGCGGTGGCCGTCGCGGGCTGGCGCACGCTGAACCGGGCGGCGCGTCCCGCCGGCCTGCGGATCACCCTGGCGGAGTTCGACGCCATGGGCCACGAGGAGTTCGAGTACGCGGTGCGCGACCTGCTGGCCCGGGACGGCTGGGGCGCTCGCGGGGCCGCCGGGGTGATCGGCGAGGACGCGCGGCACGGCCGCATCCTCGTCCGGGCCCGGCACACCCGCGCGGGCGCCGCCGGGGCCACCGTCGGCACGTCGGTGATGGCCGAGGCGATGGGCGCGGCGGGTCCGGCGCACCGGGCCGACCACGCCCTGGTGGTCACCAACGGCGGCCTCACCCAGGACGCCAAGGCGTGGGGCGACCGGCACGGCGTGCGGTGGATCGACCGCGAGCTGCTGCGCCGCTGGGCGGAACAGGGAGCCCCACTGGCGGACCTGCTGCGCCTGCCGCCGGTCCCGCTGCACCCCCGCGCATGGCGGACGCTGCGCACCTAGCCGCATCGGCCCGGGCCCCGGCCGACGTCATCGACCGGTGCGAGCGGTCGAGCGGCGGCCGCCCCCGCTCCCGCTCCCGCTCCCGCTGCCGGAGTTCCATAACCATTGCTGCTGGGTGGCAGCGGAACCTTCTATTGGCCGTACGGACCGGTCACCCGCAGGCTTGATCACATGCCAAGCGCGACGGAACCCACCGCGGGCGAACAGCCCGCCATCGAGGCCCCCATGGCCGCCGAACGCCGCGGGGCAGCCGCTCAGCGGCCGGTGACGGCGGTGCGGCGCACCCGACTCCTGCGGGCACTCGCCCTCTTCTCCACCGGCCTGCTGGCGGGCGCCTTCGGCTACGGCGCCGCCAACCTGGTCCCGACCTTCAACGCCGTGCCGATCGGGATGCGCCTCGGCTTCCACGCCGAGCTGATGAAGATGAACGGCATCACCATGCAGGCCACGATGGCGGTATCGGCCCTCAGCACCCTCGCCCTGGCCGCCTCGGTACGCGGCCGGGCCCGCGTCCTGGCCGGCGCGGCCGGGCTCCTGACGGTCTCCTCCTTCCTGATCACACGGTTCGGGAACGTCCCGATCAACGGCCGGATCAAGCAGTGGGCCGCCACCTCGCCACCGCCCGGCCACGCGGAGGTCCTGCGCCGCTGGGAACTCTTCAACGACGCCCGCACCGCCACCGCCGTCCTCGCCTTCGGACTGCTCATCGCCCTCACCCACCAGCGGTCATCCGCAGGACCGGCACCGCACCGCCTTTCCCCGCCGGCCTCATCCGGTCGGCGAGGTGATCCCGAGCACACGGCGTAGTGCGGCTGCCCGGACACTCCGCACCGCCCGGTGCAGGGTTGGTTGTCCGGTTATGGGTAGTCTTCCCGGGTCAGCGCGGAGTCTCGTCGGGGTGGGTCATGGGTCGTCAGGCAGGTGTGCGCGGCGCGGCGGTGGTAGTGGCGGCCGTGCTGTTCGGTATCAGCGGATGCGGTGGGCCGGGGTCCTCCGGGGACGGCAAGACCGGGGGTACGCCAGGACCGGGCCCGGCCCCCGGCAGGACCGGGAGCGCGAGCTCCGCCCCGCCGGCGCCCTCGGGGGCCGCCGGACAGCCGGCCCCCGCGGACGTGCTGCCCGGGATGGTCAGCGCGGCCGTCGCCCGGACCCAGCTGGCGGCGCTGACGACGGGCAAGCCCGGCACGATGGCCGGGTACAGCCGAGACAAGTTCACGCACTGGGCCGAGCAGGGCAACAAGTGCGACACCCGCGAGGTGGTCCTCAAGCGGGACGGCACCGACGTCACGCAGGACGCCGAGTGCCGGGCCCTGACGGGCCGCTGGAAGAGCCTGTACGACGGGGCGACCGTCACCGAGGCCGCGAAGCTGGACATCGACCACATGGTGCCGCTCGCCGAGGCCTGGCGCTCGGGCGCCGCAGCCTGGGACGCGGCCCGGCGCAAGGCCTTCGCCAACGACCTGACACGGCCGCAACTGCTGGCGGTCTCGGCGTCCTCCAACCGTTCCAAGGGCGACCAGAGCCCCGACCTGTGGCAGCCGACGGACAAGTCGAGCTGGTGCCAGTACGGGCGCGCCTGGACCACCGTCAAGTCCCACTACGGGCTGACCGTCACCGACGGCGAGAGGGCCACGCTCACCACCATGATCGACACCTGCGCCTCGTGACCGGGCCCGAACACACCTGGCAGGACGAGGTCCTCGCCGGTCCCGGCGGGGCCATGACCGACGAGGTCGGGGTCATCACCGGCCCCCTCACGCTGCGGACGACCGGCGGGGCGGACGGCACGGTCGCGTTCGCGATCCAGTACACGGAGGCGGACGAGTGGTACACGCTGACCGGCAGCCCGGTGGCCCACGGCGATCCGTACGCCCTGCACACCGCCGCGCTGTGCGCCATCCGCGCCGGCGGCGGGGCCGGGGCGCCCGCCCCGGCCCGCTGACCGGCCGCCCCGGTGCGAACCCGATGGCCCGCGAACGGCCCGGCTGACAGACTGGGCGGACGTGATCACTCCAGGAGGCACACCGATGGCTGACGCACCACAGACCCCGCAGGCGGACGGGGCACAGACGGACGGGGCCGCGGCGGACGTCCCGCAGGACGAGTCCCCGGCCGACGAGGCCAAGCGCAAGTTCCGCGAGGCGCTGGCGCGCAACGCCGCGAGCGCCCAGTCCCAGCAGTCGCACCAGAGCCGGGCGAAGGTGCAGGGCTCCAGCGCCGGCGCCGGGGGCAAGAACAAGAAGGTCCGCCGCAAGACCGGCTGACGCCGGGGACCGGGCCCTCCCCCGGCCCCGGCCGGCTCGGCCCGGGGCCGCCGGGGAGGGTGCCGGTGGGCGCCGGTGGGC
>NZ_JBFRER010000208.1:0-6523 GCF_052114405.1 Streptomyces sp. M-16
GGCCGGGGGTCGCAGGGGAACACCGAGCGCAGGGCGACCACGACCTGCTCGGCGGCGGCGAGCACCCGGCGCTGCCCGGCGGTGGCGCCGGCCACCCGCAGCGGCAACAGGGCGGTGGCGAGGCGGTCGTCGGGGAGCGGGGCGCGGGTCACGCCGATGGCGCCGCCGGTGAACCAGGCGGCCTGGACCGAGCGGCGGCGCGGGTCGCGCAGGGCGGTGGTGAGCAGGATCTGGCCGTCCTGGGCGAGGCGTTCGCCGACGACCCGCAGCGTGGGTTCGGCCTGGACGGCGAGGTCGAGGCGGACGGGCCCGACCGGGCCGTCGACGGTGCAGCCGACGCGGAAGCCCCGCCGCCCGTCCGGGTCGGGGACGGCCCGTTCGGGCACGTGGGCCACCGGGTCGGGGAACACCTCGTCCAGGGCGGCTCCGGAGGCCAGCCGGGACAGGGCCGCGTAGGCGGCCAGGGCCTGGGACTTGCCGCTGCCGCTGGCCCCGGCGAAGAGGGTCACGGGGCCGAGCGGGAAGGCCGCCGCCCGGTGCCGGCCGAAGGCGGCCAGCCGCAGTTCGGTGACCGCGGGCCGCCTCGGCCCCGCGATCGCCCCTAAGGGGGCGGAGGGAGGGGCGGCTGGGGAAGCGGAAGAAGAAGCGGAACCGGGAGGAGAGGGGCGGGAATCCGCAGAGGTACGGGATTCGGAAGGGAAGTCGGCGGCGGGCCGTGCCGCGTCCAGGGTGGCGTCCATGGCCGGACGGTACGGTCCGGCGGCCCGCCCTCGGGTGCGGCGAACCGTTCCACCGCCCGGACCTTCCTACGATCGGGGGACGGCCGCCGCCGCGATCCCCTCGACCTCGGTCCCCACCGGCGCCAGCAGGAAGACGTTCCGGTCGACCCGGTGCATCCCGCTGCCCAGTCCGAAGACGACACCGCTGCTGAAGTCGAGGATCCGCTTGGCCACTTCACCGTCCGCGCCCGTGAGGTCGAGCAGCACCGGGATCTGCGCGATCAGGTACTCCGCCACCTCCCGGGCGTCGGCGAAGATCTGGACCCGGATCACCACGAAGCGCCGCTGTTCCGCCGCGGACGCCCCGGGCACCGTGGGAATCGTGCGGTGGTCCACCCGGGAGGGCCATTCGTTGCGACTGCGCAGCGGCACCACCTGCGCGAGTCCCTCCCACTGTTCGTCGGTGACGTCGTACCTGCTCACCGGGCCGCCTCGGCCGTGCGCTTCATGTGCATCCCCCCATCCTCTCGCGTTTCACCCGTTCAGCCCAACACCGACACGAAGCACGTAGGGTCGCCGCCATGACCAATGGCGACGAGGTCCGCACGGTACGCGACATCTCAGGCGGTGGCCCCGTCCGGCGCGCCGCGCCGGGTACCGGTGGCCTGATTCCGTCCCCCCGGGGCCGGCAGCGGGCGGACGCGGTCCGCAACCGGGCCCAGATCCTGGGCGCCGCCGAGCAGTTGTTCACCGAACGGGACCCCCGGACGGTGACGATGGACCAGATCGCCAAGGCCGCCGGGGTCGGCCGGGCCACCCTGTACCGCCGGTTCCCCGACCCGCCGTCCGTCGCCGCCGCCCTCCTCGACGAACACGAGCGCATCCTGCAGGGCCGCCTGGCCTTCGGCGCGCCGCCGCTCGGCCCCGGGGCGCCGCCCGCGGAGCGGCTCGCGGCCTTCTACGCCGCCGCGCTGGAACACCTGGAGCGACACCTGCCACTGGCCCTGGGCATCCGCCCGGGGCCCGACCGTTTCGGCCGCGCCACCTACCGGCACTGGCGGACGCACGTACGGAGCCTGCTGGTGGACGCCGGCGCGGTCGATCCCGACGCCGACGTGGACGTACTGCTCAGCCCGCTCGCGCCGGAGGTCTACCAGTTCCAGCGGCACTCCCTCGGCCTGCCCCCCGAACGGATCACCGAGACCCTCGGCCGGCTGGCCCGCGGGGTACTCCCCGACCGACGAATAGGTTAGGTTAGGCATACCTAACCTGCTCGTCGGATGATGGAGACCTCCGCATGCGCCTGTCCGGTGATCCCGCCACTCCCGCCACGGCCCGGCCCAGCGACGCCGAGCGCGTCCGGTCCGTGCTGGCCGCGGCCCACTCCATGACCGTGGTCGTCGACGGCGTCCCCCACGAGGTGCGCCACCTCGACGGCTCCGACCTCCTCGGGCGGCTTCACCTGCACCCGGCCGCGCCCGCCGCCGGGGAGGCGGGCCCCCCGGTCGCCGACGAGCGCCCGGCGATCCGGCTGGAGTTCACCGACGTCGCCCCGACCCCGGTGCGCGAACGGGTGCGCGCCCGCGTCACCGTCCTGGGCCGCCTCCTCACCCCCTACTCCGGCGACGGCCGCGCCGAGAAGGAGGCCGCTCCCGGCGGCAGCACCTGCGTCGAGTACGGCCGGGCGCTCCTGGAGACCGCGGACGGGACCGCGTCCATCGGGCTGGAGGACCTGGACCGGGCCCGGCCCGATCCGCTCGCCCCGTACGAGGCCGGCATGCTCACCCACCTCCTCGACGACCACCCCGAGCTCGTCACCCTGCTGCTGCGGCTGGTGCGGCCCGCGCCTTCGGCCGCCGTGGTCCGCGCACTGCCGCTCGCCCTGGACCGGTACGGGATCACCCTGCGGCTGGAGGAGCGACACGGGCACCGCGACGTACGGCTGCCGTTCCCCTCCCTGCTGGACGACGTCGAACAGTCGGGCGCCCAGATCCAGGCCCTGCTCAGCGCGGCCCGGCGGCGTTCGCACCGCAATACCCTGCCGGCCTGAGGCCCGCCGGAGTTCCGCTGGAGCCGTCCTGGAGCCCGGGAACCGGGCGCCCGCCTTCCGGAACAGTCGCCGGAACCGGACCGTTGGGTCGTACATGAAGGCAATCACCTACAGCACCTACGGAACCCCGACCGAGTTGGAGCTCGTCGAGGTACCGGAGCCCAAGGTCGGGCCGGGCGAGGTCCTCGTCCGCGTCAAGGCCGCCGGCGTCAACCCCGTCGACTGGAAGCTCGCCGCCGGCTTCCTCGGTCACGTCCTCGAAGTCCGCCACCCCGTCATCCCCGGCTGGGACGTCGCGGGAACCGTCGAGGCCGTCGGCCCCGACACCTACGACTACGCCGTCGGCGACGAGGTCTACGGCTACGTCCGCAAGGAATGGGTGCAGCTGGGCACCTATGCCGAGCTGGTCGCCGCCCCCGTGCGCACCCTCGCCCCCAAGCCGCGCGGGCTGACCTTCGAACAGGCCGCCGGCCTCCCCCTGGCCGGGCTCACGTCCTACCAGGCCGTCACCCGGGCGGGCGTCACGGCCGGTCAGACCGTCGTCATCCACTCGGCCGCCGGCGGTGTCGGGTCTCTGGGCGTACAGATCGCGGTCCACCTCGGTGCCCGCGTCATCGGCACGGCGAGCGCCCGCAACCACGACTACCTGCGTTCCCTGGGCGCCGAGCCGGTGTTGTACGGGGACGGGGTGGCCGAGCGGGTCCGGGAGCTGGCCCCCGGGGGCGTCGACGCCGGGCTCGACTTCTACGGCGACGGCGGCGTCGAACTGCTGCAGTCGATCGTGCGGCCGGGCGGCGCGGTGATCTCCGTCGCCGACAACGACGCCGACGCCAAGGGCGCCAAGCACATCTGGGCGCGCGCCTCCACGGCCGACCTCACCGCACTCGCGGAGCTCGCCGACACGGGCACGATCACCGTCAAGGTGGGACACGTCCTGCCGCTCTCCGAGGCCGCCGCGGCGTGGGAACTGAGCGCGACGGGCCAGGCCCGCGGCAAGATCGTCCTCACCGTCTGAGTACGGGGGAACGCCCGCGGGGCGGCCGGAGTTCCGCACTCCGGCCGCCCGCGCGCCATCTCCCGGGCCACCCGGGAGGTCCGCTCACCCGGTCGGCCGGGTGTGACGGTTGGCGGGACGCGGCAGGCCGTAGTTCTCCCGGAGCGTGGCGCCGGTGTACTCGGTCCGGAAGAGGCCCCGGCGCTGGAGGACCGGCACGACGTGGTCGACGAAGTCGGTGAGGCCGGTGGGCAGGACGGGCGCCATGATGTTGAAGCCGTCGGCGGCGCCGTGCGYGAACCATTCCTCCAGCTGGTCGGCGATCTGCTCGGGGGTGCCGGCGTACACGCGGTGACCGCGCCCGGCTCCGAGGCGGGCGATCAGCTCGCGCAGGGTGAGCCCGTCCCGGCGGGCCAGTTCGGCGACGAGCGTGAAGCGGCTCTTGTTGCCGTTGATGTCCCGTTCCTCGGGGAGTGCGGGCAGCGGGCCGTCGAGGTCGGCCCCGGTGAGGTCGACGCCGAGCATGCCGGAGAGCTGCGCGAGACCGTACTCGGGCACCTGGAGTTCGGTGAGCTCCCGCTCCAGGGCCTTCGCCTCGGCCTCCGTGGAGCCGATGACGGGGGCGATGCCGGGCAGGACGAGGAGGTCGTCCTCGGTCCGGCCGTAGCGGGCCAGGCGCGACTTGAGGTCCTTGTAGAAGGTCTGGCCGTCGGCGAGGGTCTGCTGGGCGGTGAAGACGGCCTCCGCGTACCGGGCGGCGAACTCCTTGCCGTCCTCGGAGGAGCCCGCCTGGACGAGGAGCGGGTAACCCTGGGGCGAGCGGGGGACGTTGAGCGGACCGGCGACACCGAAGTACTCGCCGCGGTGGGCGGCGGGGTGCAGCTTGTCGGTGTCGGCGTAGACGCCGCCCTCCTTGTCGAGGACGATCGCGTCGTCCTCCCAGCTGTCCCAGAGCTTGGTGGCGACGTCGAGGAACTCGCGGGCGCGGTCGTAGCGGAGGCTGTGCTCCAGGTGTTCCTCACGGTTGAAGTTGCGGGCCTCGTCGACGGTGCCGGAGGTGACGATGTTCCAGCCGGCGCGGCCGTTGCTGATGTGGTCGAGGGAGGCGAACTTCCGGGCGGTGTGGAAGGGCTCGTTGAAGGTGGTGGAGACGGTCGCGATGAGCCCGATGTGCTCGGTGACGGCGGCGATCGCGGAGAGCAGGGTCAGCGGTTCGAAGCCGCCCAGGGCGTTGTGGCGGGCCTTGCCCCAGAGGGCGAGGCCGTCGGCGAAGAAGATCGAGTCGAGGCGGCCGCGTTCGGCGGTGCGGGCCAGTTCCTGGAAGTAGCGCAGGTCGGTGACGCGCTCGGGGCTGGCGTCCGGGTGGCGCCAGGCGGCGTCGTGGTGGCCGGCGTTCATCAGGAAGGCGTTGAGGTGGAGGGTGCGGCGGGGTGCGGGCATGTCTGTTCCCTGTCGGTGGACGCGGAGGGCGCTCCGCGGGTGGTGGGTGTCGCGGGCCCGGGGGCGACGGGCCGGGGGGCAGGAGGGCCGGGGGGGCAGGAGGGCCGGGGCCGGTGGGCCGGGGCCGGTGGGCCGGAGGCAGGGGCCCGGTGGGCCGGAGGCGGGTGGGCCGGAGGCAGGGGCCCGGTGGGCCGGAGGCGGGTGGGCCGGAGGCAGGGGCCCGGTGGGCCGGAGGCAGGGGCCCGGTGGGCCGGAGGCAGGGGCCCGGGTGGGCCGGAGGCGGGTGGGCCGGAGGCAGGGGCCCGGTCGGCCGGAGGCGGGTGGGCCGGAGGCGGGTGGGCCGGAGGCGGGGGCCCGGTCGGCCGGAGGCGGGGGCCCGGTCGGCCGGAGGCGGGTGGAAGGGCCTGGTGCGGAGGGGGCGGGCGCTTCAGGCCGCGGGGACGCGCCAGAGGCTGAGGCGGCGTTCGATCGCGACCAGGACCTGGTTGAAGGCGACGCCGATCGCGGAGATCGTCACGATCCCCGCGTACATCTGCGGGATCGCGAAGTTGAACTGCGAGGCGTTGATCAGGTAGCCGAGCCCGGCCTTCGCGCCGATCATCTCGGCGGCCACGAGGACGAGGATCGAGACCGCGCCCGCCAGCCGGATGCCGGTGAAGATCACCGGGACGGCGGACGGCAGGATCACCTTCTGGAAGAGCCGGGGTGTGGACAGGTCCATCGAGCGGGCCAGCCGGACCAGGGTGGGGTCGGCGTTGCCGACGGCGCTGATGGTGTTCAGCAGGATCGGCCACACGCAGGCGTAGACGACGATCGACACCTTCGAGGTCTCCCCGATGCCGAGGAGCAGTACGAAGACGGGCAGCAGCGCGAGGGCGGCCGTGTTGCGGAAGAGTTCGAGCAGGGGGCCGAGGAAGGCGGCGACCGGCCGGTACCAGCCGATCAGCAGGCCCAACGGGACGGCGACCGCCACCGCGATGGCGAAGCCGCCGAAGGAGCGGGTGAGGCTGGCCCGGGTGTGCTCGCCGAGTTGCCCGTCGCCGAGCAGGTCCCACCAGGCGCGGGCCACCTCGCTGGCCGGCGGCAGGAAGGTGGCGTCGACCAGTCCGGCCCGGGGCGCCGTCTCCCACACGGCGAGCAGGAGCAGGACCGCGGCCGAGCGCAGCAGGCCGGCCCTCAGCCAGCGGACCACCACCCCGGCCCGGCGCAGGGCGGGGGCCGGYGGGCGCGGGACGCGCGGGGTCTCGGGACGCGGTGCGGCGTCGGCGGGCGCGTCGGCGGGCGCGGGGGTCGAAGCGGCTGCCCGGGCGGCCGGGGTGG
>NZ_JBFRER010000209.1:0-6491 GCF_052114405.1 Streptomyces sp. M-16
CCACCGGCCGGGCCGTCCCGCCGCGCCGGGCGCTGCTGGCCGGCGCGGCCGGGAACTTCGTCGAGTGGTACGAGTTCGGCGTGTACGGCTGCTTCGCCACCGTCATCGCCGACCGCTTCTTCACCCCGGGTACGGCGGGCACGGACCCGGCCGCCCCGCTCCTGGCGGCCTACGCCTCCTTCGCCGTGGCCTTCTTCTTCCGGCCCGCCGGAGCCCTCCTCTTCGGCCGCCTCGCCGACCGGGCCGGGCGCCGCCCCGCGCTGGTCCTCGTGATCGCCCTGATGACCCTCGCCACCACCCTGATCGGCCTGCTCCCGGACCGGGCGACGGCGGGCGCCGCCGCCCCCTGGCTGCTCGTCCTGCTGCGCGCGGTACAAGGCCTGTGCGCCGGAGGGGAGTTCGGTGGCGCGGTGGCCCTGATGACCGAGCACGCGCCCCCGGGGAGGCGCGGCCGGTACGGGGCGTGGCAGTCCTTCACCGTCGCCCTGGGCCTGCTCGCCGGAGCCGCGGCCGCCGCCTTGACGGCCTCGCTGCTCCCCCCGGCGGCCCTGTCCGCGTGGGGCTGGCGGATCCCGTTCCTGCTGGCCCTCCCGCTCGGCCTGGCCGCCCTCGGCCTGCGCACCGCCCTCCCCGACCCCCGCACCCCCGCCCCGGAACCCGCCCCGGACTCCGTACCCGCCCTGGATCCCCCATCCGCCCCGGACCCCGTACCCGCCCCGGACCCCGTACCCGCCCCGGAACCCGTACCCGCCCCGGACCCCGCATCCGCCCCGGGCATCGGCACGGCGCGGGCCGTGGTGCTCGGCGTCGGGCGGATCATGGGCTGGTCGGCGGCCGGGTACACCTTCCTCGTCGTCCTCCCGTCCTACCTCCAGTCCACGCTCGGCGCGTCCTTCCGGGAGGCACTGATCGCCACCACCCTCGCCAACCTCGGCTTCGCCGCCTCGATCCTCCCCGCCGGCCGGCTCAGCGACCGCGTCGGCCGCCGCCCCGTCATGCTCGGCGGCGCCCTCGCCGTGGCCCTGTGCGCGCTCCCGCTCCTGCACCTCCTGCGGGACCCGGCCGCCGCCGCACCCGCCAAGGCGGCCGCCCTGCTCGCCGCGGGCGCCACGGTCGGGCTGCTCGCCGGCCCCGGCCCCGCCATGCTCGCCGAGATGTTCCCCTCCACCGTGCGCTGCACCGGGCTCGGACTCGCCTACGCCCTCGCCAACGCCGTCTTCTCCGGCTGCGCCGGCCTGATCGTCACCGCCCTGACCGCCGCCACGGGCGACCCCGACGTCCCGGCCTACTACGCCGGCGGCCTCTGCGCCCTCAGCGCCCTCGCCCTGGCCGGCCTGCGCGGCGGCGACCACCGAGGGCCGCTGCGGTGAGGGTCGTCGGCCTGATGTCCGGCACCTCGTACGACGCCGTCGACGCCGCCGCCGCGGACATCGCCCCCGACGAGGACGGCGCCCTGCGCCTGGTCCCGCTCGGCATGGTCAGCGCCCCCTACGAGGAGACCCTGCGGGCCGCCCTCGCCGCGGCCCTGCCACCCGCCGCCACCACACTGGCCGACGTGTGCCGCCTCGACACCCGCATCGGACAGGCCTTCGCCGCGCTGGCCGTCCGCGCCGACCGCGAACTGTGCGCCGGGCGCGCCGAGCTGATGGCCTCGCACGGACAGACCGTCTTCCACTGGGCGGACGCCGGCAGGGTGCACGGCACCCTGCAGATCGGCAGCCCGGCCTGGATCGCCGAGGCCACCGGCTGCCCCGTCGTCAGCGACTTCCGGCCCCGCGACGTCGCCGCCGGCGGCCAGGGCGCCCCGCTGGTCAGCCTCGTCGACCTGATGCTGCTGCGCGGCCGCCCCGGCGTCCCCGCCGCCCTGAACATCGGCGGGATCGCCAACCTCACCGTCCTCCGGCCGGCCGGCCCGCCCGTGGCCTTCGACACCGGCCCCGGCAACGCCCTCCTGGACGCCGCCGTACGCGAACTCACCGCCGGGCGGCTCGACCACGACGCGGACGGCGCCCTCGCCGCGGCCGGCCGGGTCCACGCGCCCCTGCTGCGCCGGCTCCTCGACGAGCCCTACTACCGCCTGCCCGCCCCCAAGACCACCGGCAAGGAGCTCTTCCACCCCGGCCACCTGCGCGCCGCCCTGGCCCCCCACCGCGGCCTCGCACCACACGACGTCCTCGCCACCCTCACCCGGCTCACCGCCCGCACCGTCGCCGACGCCCTGCRGCCCCTGGGCGCCACCGAGGTCATCGCCTCCGGAGGCGGCACCCGCAACCCCGCCCTCATGGCGGCCCTGCGCGAGGAACTGCCCCCGGGCACCGCCCTGCTCACCTCGGACGCGCTCGGACTGCCGGCCGCCGCGAAGGAGGCGTACGCCTTCGCCGTCCTCGGCTTCCTCACCGTCCACGGCCTCCCCGGCAACGCACCCGACTGCACCGGGGCCCGCGGCCCCCGCGTCCTCGGCTCCCTCACCCCCGGCCGCCGCCCCCTGACGCTCCCGCCCGCCGTCACCCGCCCGCCGGACGTCCTCACCATCGGGGACCGGCGCGCGAGCGGCTGCCGTGCCGTCAGCGCCGCGGCGGGGTCGGCAGCGCCCTGCCGTCCTGCTCCAGGAGGGTGAGCAGCACCAGCGCGTCCGTCCAGCCCAGCGGCACCACGGCCTTCGGCCGGCCCTGCTCGTCCACCGTCTCGGGGAGCTCGCCGAGCAGGTTGCGCCGGGACAGCACCCAGTCCAGCACCGCGCCGCCCTTGTCCCGCCGGCCCGTCGTCGACCAGGCCAGCGCGAAGAAGGAAGTGCTCGCCGTCCAGGAGACGTTCCCCCAGGGCGCGTCGGGGTCGTTCCCCGGGACCAGACCGCCGTTGGGGCGCAGCAGCGCCCGGTAGGTGTCGTCGAGGGCGGCGGGCAGGCCGGCGGGAGCGGCGTTGAAGGGCGGAGCCATGAACGCGGCGGCGCYGTCGCGGCCGTGGAGCCCGTCGACGGTGCGCGGGTAGCCGAGCGGCGCGAACCGCTTCGCGATCCCCGCCTCCAGCCGCCCGGCGGCCTGCGCCCACCGCCGCGAGTCCTCCTCCCGCCCGAGGCCGGCCGCCAGGTCGGCCGCGGCGTTCAGCCCCGCCAGCAGGGGAGCGGCCGTACCGATGTTGGCGGTGTCGGTGGGCAGTTCCCAGTAGTCGGGGGAGGCGGGCGGCAGCCCCTCCGCGTCCAGGGCCCCGGACGTGTGGTCGGCGGCCCTGGCGATCGCCGGGTACAGGGCGCGCAGCCGTTCGTCGCGGTCCGCCGCGGGAGCCGCCCGGTACCACTGCCAGGTGGCCCAGGGCACCCAGCCGTTGGCGTCGAGCTGCCAGGTCCGGGCGTCGGGCGGCCCGGAGCCGTCCAGGTGGGTACGGGCCTCCCAGGTGCCGTCCGCCCGCTGCGTGGCCGCGTTGTACCGCAGGATCCGGTACGCCTCCTCGTCATGGCCGGTGTGCGCGAAGGCGGCCGCG
Organism: Streptomyces sp. M-16; assembly: GCF_052114405.1. Lineage (NCBI taxonomy): Bacteria > Bacillati > Actinomycetota > Actinomycetes > Kitasatosporales > Streptomycetaceae > Streptomyces > Streptomyces sp. M-16. Next base: position 3,478 of record NZ_JBFRER010000209.1, read on the forward strand.
GCGAAGGCCGAGTCACGCGGCCAGGAGAAGTCCCAGAAGGGGGACCAGGCCGCCGCGAAGGCCCCGTTGGGGCGCAGCAGCGCCCGCATCGACAGCAGCGCCCGCTCCGCGCCCGCGTGCCGCGCCCCGGCCGAACCCGGGACCACACCGGAGGCCAGCCAGCGCCGGGACCCGGCGATCTGGGCCAGTGCGCCGGGGTCGTCCGCCGCCACGACGCGCGACTGCCCCGCACCCGACGGGAGGTAGCGCCACCGGCCCGACGGCAGCGCCAGCACGTTGCTGCCCTCCACGTAGTGGGCGCCGACCGCGAAGGCCGGGTCGACGGCCTCCACCACCTTCCCGTCGGTGAGCAGCCCGGCGGTCCGCGCGCCCCGCATCGCGTCCGGTACGTAGCAGGTCTCGGTCTCCCCGCACCGCTCGCCGCCCTCCGGGTTCACGTAGAACGCGAGCCGCCCCTCGCCCTCCTGCCAGCCGCCCAGCTCCTCGTCGTAGCGCGAGGCGGCCGGAGCGCCCGGCGACGCCGCACGGGTGCCGTGCCAGACGACCGGCCGCCCCCCGGCCGTGGCGGCCTGCGCGAAGAGGTAGTACGTGGCGCCCGGCCGCAGCGCGGCCTCCAGCGGGACCTCCACCCAGCCGGCGCCCGGCCCGCCCAGCCCCGAGAGGTCGACCCGGGCGGAGGCGACCGCGGAAGCGGGGTCGTCGCGGACGCCGCGCACCTGCACGTCGACCGTCCCCGTCCCGGCACGGCTGCTCAGGTACAGGCTCACCCGGGTCAGCCGGGAGCCGTCGGAGACGAACTCCTGGGCCCCCGCGTGACCCGTCGTCCCGGACCCCGCGATCCCGTACAGGGCCACGTCGTGAGCCGGCTGCCCGTCGAAGGAGAGGGGCCCGCCCGTGGCGGCCCGCCCGTACGCGGCGGGCGACAGGGTCGCCAGCAGGGCGGTGGCCACCAGAACGGACCGGATACGCATCACGCATGGCCTCCACAGTGATGAAGCGTCATGAAGCAGGTCGCGTCGCGCACTCGGCGCGCCGTTCAGTCAATATGACCCGGCCGGGGCGCCACGGCGTGGACGCTACCGCTCCTGCCGCGCAGGACACCCGCACTGTCGCCCGTATGGCCCAACGGTCCGCGGCCCGGACCCCGTACCCGGCCCGCCCGGCGTCGCGCTCCGCGGCTCCAGCGGAACAGGGCGGGGGCCCCACGGCCGCACGAGCGCGGCACAACCGTGATCGAACAAGCTTCCCGCGTCCACAACCGCGTACCCACGCGCCCAGCCGCGCGGCCGTGAGCCGCCGGGCAACCACCCACGGGGGAACAGTGATCACTCGACGGACCGCACTCAGGGCAGGCGTGGCCGCCACCAGCATCGTCGGCACGGGCGGGATGCTGCTGCCGGTCGTGAACGCCGTCGCCACCGAGCCCCCCGCCCCCGCGGCCGAGCTCGACGCCGCCGGCATAGCCAAGTTCACCCAGAGGATGCCGCTCGCCCCGGTCCTCCAGCCGTACCTGACGACGAGCACCACCAGCTACTACCGGATGAACCTGAAGGAGGCTTCGAAGGAGATCGTGCCCGGCCTGACCACCCGGCTGCGCACCTTCAACGGATCCTTCCCCGGCCCCGTCATCAAGGCCGAGTCCGGCCGCCGGGTCGTGGTCCGCCAGACCAACTCCCTCTCCGTCCCGACCTCGATCCACCTGCACGGCGCCCACGTGCCGCAGGACAGCGACGGCTCGCCCATGGACCTCATCGAGCCGGACGGCGGCACCAAGACGTACACGTACCCCAACACCCAGCCGCACGCGAACCTGTGGTTCCACGACCACGCCCACCACATGGAGTCGGAGAACGTCTTCCGCGGCATGACGGGCACCTACGTCCTCACCGACGACATCGAGCGCCGCCTGCGCCTGCCCTCCGGCGCCTACGACGTCCCGGTCTCGCTGCGCGACGCCCGCTTCGCGCAGAACGGCGAACTCATCTACGAGATGGGCGACTTCAAGCACCGCAACGTCATCCTCGCCAACGGCAAGGCCTGGCCGTACTTCGAGGTCGCGGCCCGCAAGTACCGCTTCCGCCTCACCAACACGGCCAACCAGCGGTTCTTCGCCCTCCGCCTCGCCGACGGCTCCGAGATCGTCCAGATCGGCACGGACGGCGGCCTGCTCCCCGCCCCGCACCGCACCGACACCATCGCGATCAGCCCGGGCGAGCGGGCCGACGTCGTCATCGACTTCTCCCGCTACCCGGTCGGCACCACCGTCGAACTGGTCAACAAGGACGTCGCCCCCTTCGAATCGGCCGACGTGGTCGGCAAGGTGATGCAGTTCCGGGTCACCCGCACCGCGCAGGACGACAGCGTCGTCCCGGACACCCTGCGCACCCTCCCGCCGCTGCCCGCCGCGAGCGTCAACCGCAGCTTCGACATGAAGATGGACGAGACCGGCAGCCCGGGCAGCCAGGCGTACATCAACGGCAAGACGTACGACATGGACCGGATCGACACCGAGATCGCCTACGGTGCCACCGAGATCTGGACCGTGAAGAACTCCAACCAGTTCGCCCCGCACAACTTCCACATGCACCTCGTGCAGTTCAGGGTGCTGGAGCGGAACGGGCAGCCGGTCACCGCCGGCTCCGAGACGGGCCTGAAGGACACCGTCCCGCTCAAGCCGGGCGAAACGGTGAAGCTCCAGGCCACCTTCACCGGCTACCGTGGCACCTACGTCTACCACTGCCACCTGTTCGACCACGGGGCCATGGGCATGATGGCGAACATGCGCATCTCCTGACGTACCACGGATCCCTCGCCCCGGCGGACGTACGGCCCGCCGGGGCCAGGCCGTTGCCGGAACCCGGTCTTGATCGTTTGGCTGCCTGACGGGCAGTCGGACGGACGGCGAGACACGGGACGGTGGTCGGGGTGCGGGTGGCGCGCAGGACGGTTCTACGGGCGGGCTCGGCGGGAGCGCTGGCGGCGCTGGTCGGCCACCCGCCGGCCGCCGCGGCGGC
>NZ_JBFRER010000210.1:0-6488 GCF_052114405.1 Streptomyces sp. M-16
ACTGCGCCCCGTACACCGCCCCCGGCGCCTGCGCCGCCGCCAGTAGCTTCGCCGCCGCCTCGCCCGCCTCCGCCGGGGTCCAGCGGGCGGCGCGGTCGGCGGTGGGGCCGGGGCGCCAGCCCTCCATGACGGTGATGCGGCCGCCCTCCGCCTCGAAGACGCGGCCCGTGACCCCGGCCGAGGCGTCCGAGCCGAGCCAGACCACCAGCGGGGAGACGTTCTCCGGGGCCATCGCGTCGAAGGCGCCGGGAGCGGGGGCCGCCATGGTGTCCGCGAAGGTCTGCTCCGTCATGCGGGTCCGGGCCGCCGGGGCGATGGCGTTGACCTGGACCCCGTAGCGGCCCATCTCGGCCGCGGCGACCAGGGTCAGGCCGAGGATCCCGGCCTTGGCCGCGCTGTAGTTGCCCTGGCCGACCGAGCCCAGCAGGCCGGCGCCCGAGGAGGTGTTGACCACCCGGGCGGACACCGGGCGGCCCGCCTTCGCCTCGGCGCGCCACCAGGCGGCGGCGTGCTTCAGCGGCAGGAAGTGGCCCTTGAGGTGGACCCGCATCACGGCGTCCCAGTCGTCCTCGTCGAGGTTGACGAGCATCCGGTCGCGCAGGAACCCGGCGTTGTTGACCAGGGTGTCCAGGCGGCCGTAGGCGGAGACCGCGCACTCCACCAGGGAGGCCGCGCCCGCGGCAGTGGCGATGTCCCCGCCGTGGGCCACCGCCTCGCCGCCCGCCGCCCTGATCTCCTCGGCCACCAGCGCCGCCGGGCTGTCGGGGCCGGGCTGCCCGTCGAGTCCGACCCCGAGGTCGTTGACGACGACCCGCGCGCCCTCCGCCGCGAAGGCCAGGGCGTGCGCCCGGCCCAGGCCGCGGCCCGCGCCCGTCACCACGACCACGCGTCCGTCCGTCATGCCCGTCATGCCCGCCATGCCCGCCTTCGTGCTCCGCACCATCTCAGTTCTCCTTGTTGACCGTTGCCGCATCCAGAAATGCCGGGCGCTCCCCGCCCCCGTGCACCAGCAGGCTCGCCCCGCTGACGTATCCCGCCCGGTCCGAGGCGAGGAACACCGCCGCCTCCCCCACGTCCGAGGGCTCGGCGAGCCGCCCCAGGGGGACGGTCGCGCCGACCGCCGCGATGCCCGCCTCGTCGCCGTAGTGCAGGTGGGCGAGCTCGGTGCGCACCATGCCCAGGACCAGGGAGTTGACCCGTACCTCGGGCGCCCACTCGACGGCCATGGAGCGGGCCAGGTTCTCCAGCCCCGCCTTGGCCGCGCCGTAGGCGGCGGTGCCGGGCGAGGGGCGGGTGCCGCTGACGCTGCCGATCATCAGGACCGAGCCGCGGGAGGCCCGCAGCCACGGGTGGGCGGCGAGCGAGGCGGTCAGCGGGGCGATGAGGTTCAGCTCCAGGACGCGGGCGTGCCGCTCGGCCCCGCCCTCGCCGAGGAGCCGGTACGGGGTTCCGCCCGCGTTGTTCACCAGGCAGTCGAGCCGCCCGAAGCGGTCGGCGACCGAGGCGAAGAACTCCGTCACGGCGCCGGGATCGCGCAGGTCGACGGGGGTGAAGGCGGCTACCCGCCCGCCCTCCGCGACCGGTTCCTCCGGCGGTCTGCGGGCGCAGACGACCACCTCCGCGCCCGCCGCGAGGAACGCCCGCGCGATGCCGGCGCCGACGCCCCTGGTTCCGCCGGTGACGACGATGACCCTCCCCTTGAGCTCCATCGGCTGCTACCTTCCTCACCTAACAAATGTTTGGTGGAAAGGTAGCTGATCCGCTCATGGGTGTCTCCACCTCCAGCCCCGGCAAGGGCATATCCCTCGTCACAGTCGACTTCCCGCCCGTCAACGCCCTTCCCGTCCAGGGCTGGTACGACCTCGCCGGCGCCCTGCGCGCCGCCGGCCGCGACCCCGGGGTCCGCTGCGTGGTCCTGGCCGCCGAGGGCCGCGGCTTCAACGCGGGCGTCGACATCAAGGAGGTGCAGCGCGACACCGGGCACGGCGCGCTCATCGGCGCCAACCGCGGCTGCTACGAGGCCTTCGCGGCCGTCTACGAGTGCGAGGTGCCGGTCGTCGCGGCCGTGAACGGGTTCTGCCTCGGCGGCGGCATCGGCCTCGTCGGCAACGCCGACGCCATCGTCGCCTCCGACGACGCCGTCTTCGGCCTGCCGGAGCTCGACCGCGGCGCCCTCGGCGCCGCCACCCACCTCGCCCGGCTCGTCCCGCAGCACCTGATGCGCGCCCTCTACTACACCTCGCGCACCGCCACCGCCGCCGAACTGCACGCGCACGGCTCGGTCTGGAGGGTGGTGCCGCCCGCGGAGCTGCGGGCCGCCGCCCTGGAGCTGGCCGCCGAGATCGCCAGGAAGGACGGCTACCTGATCCGGCTGGCCAAGGCCGCCATCAACGGCATCGACCCCGTCGACGTCCGGCGCAGCTACCGCTTCGAGCAGGGCTTCACCTTCGAGGCCAACCTCAGCGGGGTCGCCGACCGGGTCCGCGACACCTTCGGGAAAGACGCCTCCGGCAAGCAAGGGAGCACCCCGTGACCGACAAGACCATGACCCCCGACGAGGTGGCCGGCCGGCTGCGCAGCGGCATGACCCTGGGCATCGGCGGCTGGGGCTCGCGGCGCAAGCCGATGGCCCTGGTCAGAGCGCTGCTCCGGTCCGAGATCACCGATCTGACCGTGATCTCGTACGGCGGGCCCGACGTGGGCCTCCTCGCCGCCGCGGGCCGCATCGCCAGGCTGGTCGCCCCCTTCGCCACCCTGGACTCCATCCCGCTGGAGCCGCACTTCCGGGCCGCCCGCGAGAGCGGCGCGTTCGCCCTCACCGAGTACGACGAGGCCATGTTCATGTGGGGCCTGCACGCCGCCGCGAACCGGCTGCCCTTCCTCCCCGTCCGGGCCGGTCTCGGCTCCGACGTGATGCGGGTCAACCCGGAGCTGCGCACCGTCACCTCCCCCTACGCCGACGGCGAGGAGTTCGTCGCCGTCCCCGCCCTGCGCATGGACGCGGCCCTGGTCCACCTCAACCGCGCCGACCGCCTCGGCAACGGCCAGTACCTCGGCCCGGACCCCTACTTCGACGACCTGTTCTGCGAGGCCGCCGACACCGCGTACGTCTCCTGCGAACAGCTCGTGGAGAGCGCCGAGCTCACCAAGGCCGGCCCCCCGCAGTCCCTGCTGGTCAGCCGGCACTCCGTCACCGGGGTCGTGGAGACCCCGAACGGCGCGCACTTCACCTCCTGCGTCCCGGACTACGACCGCGACGAGGCCTTCCAGAAGCTCTACGCCACCACCCCCTGGCCCGAGTTCGCCGCCCGCTTCCTCTCCGGGGCGGGCGAGCACGACTACCAGACCGCCGTCCGCACCTGGCACGAGGAGCAGCAGTGACCAGCCCGATCAGCCGCTCGGAGTACTGCGTGGTCGCCTGCGCCGAGGCCTGGCGCGACAACGGCGAGGTGCTCGCCAGCCCCATGGGCCTGGTCCCCTCCTTCGGGGCCCGGCTCGCCAAGCGCACCTTCTCCCCCGACCTGCTGCTCACCGACGGCGAGGCGATGCTGGTCGCACCGGACGGCACGCCCGAGGGCTGGCTCCCGTACCGCAGGCACCTGACGATGGTCACCGGCGGGCGGCGGCACGTGATGATGGGCGCCAGCCAGATCGACCGGTACGGGAACCAGAACATCTCCTGCATCGGCGACTGGGAGCGGCCCGTCCGCCAGCTCCTGGGGGTGCGCGGGGCTCCGGTGAACACCCTGAACAACCCGGTGAGCTACTGGGTGCCCCGCCACTCCCCCCGGGTCTTCGTCGAGCGCGTCGACATGGTCAGCGGCGTCGGCTACGACCGCGCCGAGGCCGCCGGGGTCACCCGCTTCCACCGCCTGCCCCGGGTGGTCAGCGACCTCGGCGTCTTCGACTTCACCGGCCCCGGCCACACGATGCGCCTGGTCTCCCTCCACCCGGGGGTCACCCTCGACCGGGTCCGGGAGGCGACCGGCTTCGAGCTGGCGGTCGCCGACGAGGTCCCGTACACCCGGGAGCCGACGGAGCGGGAGCTGCGGCTGATCCGCGAGGTCATCGACCCCGAGGGCCTGCGCGAGCGGGAAGTGCGGGTCTGACATGGGAGAAGGGACCGGCGGGGCCGAAGTGCCCGCCCTGGAGACGGCGTTCACCAAGCTGGTCGGCGTCCGCCACCCGATCGTCCAGACCGGCATGGGCTGGGTGGCCGGGCCACGGCTGGTGTCGGGGGCGGCGAACGCGGGGGCCCTCGGCATCCTGGCGTCGGCGACGATGACCCTGGAGCAGCTGCGGGCGGCCGTCCACGAGGTCAAGTCCCGTACGGACGCCCCTTTCGGGGTCAACCTGCGCGCGGACGCCGGGGACGCCGCCGAACGCGCACAGCTGATCATCGACGAGGGCGTCCGGGTGGCCTCCTTCGCACTGGCCCCGTCGAAGGAGCTGATCGCCCGCCTCAAGGACGCAGGGGTGGTGGTGATCCCCTCCGTCGGGGCGCGCCGGCACGCCGAGAAGGTCGCGGCGTGGGGCGCGGACGCGGTGATCGTGCAGGGCGGGGAGGGCGGCGGGCACACCGGGGAGGTGGCCACGACGGTGCTGCTGCCGCAGGTGGTCGACGCGGTGGACGTCCCGGTGGTCGCGGCGGGCGGCTTCCACGACGGCCGCGGCCTGGTGGCGGCCCTGGCGTACGGGGCGGCGGGCGTCGCCATGGGCACCCGGTTCCTGCTGACCTCCGACTCGACCGTCCCGGACGCCGTCAAGGCGGAGTACCTGAAGGCGACCGTCAAGGACGTCACCGTCACCACCGCCGTGGACGGGCTCCCGCACCGGATGCTGCGCACGGAGCTGGTCGACGCGCTGGAACGGGCCGGGCGGACCCGGGCGCTGGCGCGGGCCGTGCGGCACGCGGCGGGCTTCAGGAGGCTGTCGGGCCTGTCCTGGTCGCGGATGGTGCGCGACGGCCTGGCCATGAAACACGGCAAGGACCTGTCCTGGAGCCAGGTCCTGCTCGCCGCCAACACCCCCATGCTCCTGAAGGCGTCCATGGTCGAGGGCCGTACGGACCTCGGTGTCATGGCGTCCGGCCAGGTCGCGGGGGTGATCGAGGATCTGCCGTCCTGCGCGGAGCTCGTCGGCCGCGTCATGGCCGAGGCACACGCGGTACTGCACACGCTCCGCGCCCTGCCACCGGCAGGGTGATCCCCCTTCTCCTCCACGGGAGTCGTCCCCATGAGCCGTGCCCGAATCCGTCTGGCRTCCACGGCGGCCGCCGTCGCACTCACCGCCGCCGTCGGCCTTCCCGCCGCGGCGCCCGCCGTCGCGGCACCCGGAGCGGGGGCCGCTGCCCCCCACCCCCTGCGGCAGCAGGCGACGGCGATCCGTCAGATCCCGCTCCAGGGCGCCGTCAACGTCCGTGACGTCGGCGGCTACCGCACGTACACCGGCGGGCAGGTCCGCCAGGGGCTGGTCTACCGCTCCGACGCACTGGGCAAGCTGACCCCGGCGGACATCACCACCGTCGCGGGTCTCGGCCTCACCAGGGCCGTCGACTTCCGCATCCCCATGGAGGTCCAGTACGACGGCGCCGACCGGCTGCCGGCCGGGCTCTCCGCCACCTCCCGCCCGGTCAGCGACCTGGGCCTGTACGGCACCCTGGTCGGCGCGATCGCCAGCGGCGATCCCGTCGAGCAGGAGCAGATGCTGGGCGGCGGCCGGGCCGAGGCCTACATGCGGGACATCTACCGCACCTTCGTGAGCAGCCCCGAGAACCGGGCGCAGTTCGCGGCGACGCTGCGGGAGATCGCGGACTCCGGCCAGGGGCCGCTGCTGTACCACTGCACGTCCGGCAAGGACCGCACCGGCTGGATGAGCTACGTGCTGCTGCGCGCGCTGGGCGTGCCGCAGGCGTCGGCCGGGAGCGACTACCTGGCCTCGAACACCTTCCGGGGGGCCTACGACGCCCAGGTCCGGGCGGGCCTCAAGCAGTCGGGCCGGATGCAGAACCCCGACCTGCTGATCCCGCTCCAGGAGGTGCGCCAGGACTACCTGGACGCGGCGACCGCGCAGCTGGACGCCGACTACGGCGGCTTCTACGGCTACCTGACGGACGGCCTGGGCCTGGACCTGCGGACGCTCGCGAAGCTCCAGGCCAAGATGGTCCGCTAGGGGGCCCGGCGCCGGCAGGGCACGGACAGCACGAAGGGGCCGGGGGTGCGTGACGCACCCCCCGGCCCCTTCTCGTGTCGCTGCGGGTCAGACCGCCCGGCGCCGGCCCTGGCCGCCGGTGCCGACGCGGCTGCGCGCGGAGGCCGCGGCCGCACCGCCGGAGGAGGAGGAGGAGGCGCCGCCGGAGGAGCGGCGGCCCTGACCGGCGGAGCCGGCGGCCGAGCCGGAGCCCTGTCCGCCCTGGCCGCGGCGGGAGCGGTCGGAGCCGGCGGCGGGGGCCTGCCCGGACGCGCCGGAGCCGGTACGGCGGCCGCGGC
>NZ_JBFRER010000211.1:0-6480 GCF_052114405.1 Streptomyces sp. M-16
GCCACCGGAGGGACGGTCGTCGCGGCGGAAGCCGCCACGGTCGCCACCACGGTCATCACGGTTGAAACCACCGGACGGACGGTCGTCGCGACGGAAGCCGCCACCACGGTTGTCGTCACGACGGTCACCACCGGCGCGGAAGCCACCGGAGGGACGGTCGTCGCGGCGGAAGCCGCCACGGTCGCCACCACGGTCATCACGGTTGAAACCACCGGACGGACGGTCGTCGCGACGGAAGCCGCCACCACGGTTGTCGTCACGACGGTCACCACCGGAACGGAAACCACCCGACGGACGGTCGTCGCGGCGGAAGCCGCCACGGTCGCCACCACGGTCGCCACCACGGTCATCACGACGGTTGTCGCGGCGCTCGTAGTTGCCACGGTCGTCACGGCGCTCGAAGGTGCGCTCCGGGGCGACGGGCTCGGCCACGGCGGCGACGGCTGCCGCGACCTCGGCCTCGGCGGCCTCTACGACCTCGGCGACGGCGGCCTCCGGGTCCTCACCGCGCTCACGGGCGGAACGGGCGACGAGGCGGTCGGCCTCCTCGCGCAGCTCCGCGGCGCGGCGGGTCAGGCGCTCCAGCTGCTTGGTGAGGTCGGCGACCTCGCGCTCGGCCTGCTTGGCGGCGTTGTTCGCGGAGTCGGCCTGGACCTGGGTGAGCGAACGCGCACCGGTGATCTCGGCGACCTCGGGGTCGAACGCGCCGACGCCCTGGACGATGTGGCGCGAGGCGTCGACGCCCGCGTCCTCCATCAGGCGGAAGATCTGGCGGCGCTGGTGCGGCAGGGCCAGGGAGACCACGACGCCCGACTTGCCGGCACGGGCGGTACGGCCCGAGCGGTGCAGGTAGTCCTTGTGGTCGCCGGCCGGGTCCACGTTGAGGACCAGGTCGATGCCGTCGACGTGGATGCCGCGGGCGGCGACGTCGGTGGCGACGAGCGCGTTGACGTAGCCGTCCTTGAAGTCCGCGAGGACGCGGGTACGGGCACCCTGCGTCATGCCGCCGTGCAGCGCGTCGGCCTTCACGCCGGCCTCGATGAGCTGCTCGGCGATGCGGTCGGCGCCCAGCTGGGTGCGGACGAAGATGATGGTGCGGCCCTTGCGGGCGGCGATGGCGGCCGTGACCGGCGCCTTGTCCTTCGGCTTCACGACGAGGACGTGGTGGGTCATGGTCGAGACGTTGCCCTGGGCGCTGTCGACCTCGTGCGTGACGGGGTTGGACAGGTAGCGCTTGACCAGGGTGCCGATCTCGTTCTCCATGGTGGCGGAGAAGAGCATGCGCTGGCCGCCGCCGGGGATCTGGTCGAGCAGCTCGGTGACCTCGGGCAGGAAGCCCAGGTCGGCCATCTGGTCGGCCTCGTCGAGGACGGCCACCTCGACGTTCTCCAGGGAGCAGGCGCCGCGGTTGATGATGTCGCGCAGGCGGCCCGGGGTGGCGACGAGGACGTCGACACCGCGCTCCAGGGCGTAGATCTGGTTACCCATGGAGGTACCGCCGCAGACGACCTTCATCTTCAGGCCGAGGACGTCGCCGTAGGGCTGGAGGGCGTCCGCGACCTGCATCGCGAGCTCACGCGTCGGCGTGAGGATGATCGCGCGGGGCTTCTTCTTGTCGGTGTGGCCACCGGCCAGGCGGGCCAGGGTGGGCAGACCGAAGGAGAGGGTCTTGCCGGAGCCGGTACGACCGCGGCCGAGGATGTCCTTGCCGGCCAGGGCGTCCGGGATGGTCGCGGCCTGGATCGGGAACGGGCTGGTGACACCGTTCTGGGCGAGCTTGCGCACGACGCCCTCGGGCAGACCGAGGTCCGAGAAGGTGATGGTGGGCTCGGCGTCGCCGGCCTCGTCGGCGGAGTCGGCGGTGTCGCCGGTCACGTCGGCCTCAAGGGCCTCGATGATCTCGTCCGCCTCGATGGCCTCCATGGCCTCGGTGACCGCGAGGGTCTCGGCGTCGACGATCTCGTTGGTGTCGTTCTCGGGCATGACGGAACGGTCAGAACTGGAAATGGACATGCGAAATGCGAAACCTTCCGGAGTCTCGGCACGCGCCCAAACTCCGTGAATCGCAAATCGACCGCCTCAATGCGGTCAGCCACGGCTAGGGAGAGTACGCGCCACACGGCGCTCTTCGGATTCGGCGCCGGGCAATGGGATCAAACGATCTATAACCATACGCACCCTCCTGGGGGTCTGGCAAGTCGCTCCGCGCAAATGGCCTCTGACCTGCGACGAAGCCCAGGGTGCGCACACCGGGCAGCCCGGCCCGACCGGGCGGGATCCCCCGCGGGCTAGGCCGTTCCGGTGGTCGGTTCGGACGTCGGCGGGGTCGGCGGATTGGTCTCCGGCGGCGTGGAGTGCGTCACAGGAGGAGTCGGTTCCACCACGGGCGGGGTGGTCGTCGACCCTCCGCTCCCGCCGGACCCGGACCCCGAACCAGAGCCTCCGGATCCAGAACCCGAGCCGGACCCGGACCCCGAACCGGAGCCCGAGCCGCCGGAGCCCGAACCGCCCGAACCGGAGCCGGAACCCGAACCGCCGCCGGACGGCACCTGCCCGCCCTGCCCGCCCGCCCCGCCCCCCGGTCCGGCCGACGGGGAGGGCAGCCCCGGCTTCGCGGGGACGCCCGGGCCGGGGGAGGCACCGGTCGCGCCGGAGGCCTTCCCGGGCTCACCGGACTTGCCGGCCTGGTTCCCCGTACCCTCCTTCACCCCATGGCCGTTGCCGTGGATCCCGGAGCCGTGGCCGACCTGGCCGGCACTGGTCCCGGCGGTGTCCTTGCCGCCCACGGAGGCCTCGGGACCCGGCTTGGCGGCCTCCTCGCCGACGCTCATGCAGCCTGCCGTCGCCGCCACGGCGAGCACGGAGACGGCCAGTCTCAGGGAAGCGGACAGGGGGCGCGGCAAAGGGCGCACGGGGGCACCTCCGGGACACTGGGCGGGGTCCGCGTTGGGCGGGTCAATGAGCCCAACTCCCTTTACCCCGTAAGAGACACGCCCCTTACGCGAACAGCTGCCGGGCCACCTGCGACCCCAGGTGCACGGCACCGAGCCCGACCAGCACCGATCCCAGGACGTTCGCGACGGCCAGGAACTTCCAGCCGCGCTCCGCCAGCCGCAGCGTCTCGTAGGAGAAGGTCGAGTACGTGCTCAGCGCCCCGCACAGACCCGTCCCGAGGAGCGGCACCACCCCCGAGGATCCGGCCCCGGCCAACACCGCCCCCGTCAACACCCCGAGCAGCAGGCAGGCGGCGGCGTTGACCACGAAGGTCCCCCACGGGAAGACGGAGTCGTGCCGGGACTGGACCGCCCGGTCGGTCAGGTAGCGCAGCGGCGCCCCGACCACCGCGCCGGCCACCACCAGCAGCCAGTTCACCCGTGCCCCCGTCCGTCCGGCCGGCCCGCCACGGGCCGCACCGCGCGCCGGACCGCGAGCCGGGTCGCCGAGGCCGCCGCCCAGACGGCGCCCAGCGCGGCGACCACCGTGAACCCGGCGTACGCCAGCGCGACCTCCGCCCGCCCCGCGTCCAGCAGCCCGGAGAACTCGACGGCGTACGTGGAGAAGGTGGTGAACCCGCCGAGCACCCCGACGCCGACGAACGGCCGCACCAGCGGATGGGGCGCGCTCCGCCCGCCCTCGCTGATCAGCACCATCAGCACGCCGATCAGCGCGCAGCCCGAGACGTTGATCCAGAAAGTGGCCCAGGGGAACGCCCCGGGCCCGGTCGGCCACAGCAGGCTCACCCCGAAGCGCGCCGAGGCCCCCAGGGCCCCGCCCGCCGCGATCGCCGTCAGCACCCGGCCCTGCGGTTCGGCCCGCTGGGCGGGTACGTGGAGGTCGACATCGGGGTCGATCGCCTCCCCGCCCGGCACCGGGTGGGTCATCCGTAGCCCAGCGCGTGCAGTCGTTCGTCGTCGATCCCGAAGTGATGGGCGATCTCGTGCACCACCGTCACCTCCGTCTCGGCGACCACGCTCTCCCGGTCCTCGCACATCCGCAACGTGGGGTTCCGGTAGATGGTGATGCGGTCCGGCAGCACGCCGGCGTACCACTCGCCGCGCTCCGTGAGCGGGGTCCCCTCGTAGAGGCCGAGCAGCTCGGGATCGTCCGCCGGCGGCTCGTCCTCGACGAACACCGCCACGTTGTCCATCAGCCGCGTGAGCTCCGGTGGGATGCGGTCCAGGGCCTCTGCGACGAGCTCCTCGAACTCCTCGCGCGTCATCTCCAGCACCCGGCCATTGTCGCCCCGGGTGAAACCGTTTTGGCGATAGCTCCCCCGATCCCATATGCTTCTCACGTCCCCGACGCGCTGGAAAGTGCCCGGCGGGCCTTTAGCCCTCATCGTCTAGTGGCCCAGGACGCCGCCCTTTCAAGGCGGTAGCACGGGTTCGAATCCCGTTGGGGGTACGCAGTACATGTGCGAGACTTGTTCTCGCACAATGCAAGGACCTGTGGAGCAGTTGGTTAGCTCGCCACCCTGTCAAGGTGGAGGTCGCGGGTTCAAGTCCCGTCAGGTTCGCTGAGACTGGAAACAGTCTCGTGGCTGGGTAGCTCAGTTGGTACGAGCGATCGCCTGAAAAGCGATAGGTCGCCGGTTCGACCCCGGCCCCAGCCACAAAAGGAAGGCCCCGTCCATCGGACGGGGCCTTTCGCGTTCACCCCTCCCGCTGCGTCCGGCGCCAGCGCACCAGCCCGACCGCCACGGCACCCGCGGCGACCAGGCCCAGCAGCGCCCAGTCCGGCACCGCGTCCGCGACGGAACGCACCCGCTCCTCCACCGCGTACGAATCGTCCACGTCCAGCAGCCCGGGCAGGGCGCTCGCCCCGTCGAAGGCCAGGAACAGGGCGCCCAGGGTGATGAAGAACAGGCCGGACAGCAGCGAGGTCGAGTGCAGCCGGAGCCGGCCCAGCCGCAGGGCCCGGCCGCGCAGCCAGCGCCGGCGGCCCAGGTCGAAGCGCTCCCAGAGCAGGGCCAGCAGGAACAGGGGCACGGCCATGCCCAGCGCGTACACCGCCAGCAGCAGGCCGCCGTAGACCGGACTGCCGCTGACCGCCGCCACCGTCAGGACGCTGCCCAGGATCGGACCGGCGCAGAAGCCGGCCAGCCCGTAGACGGCGCCCAGCGCGTACACGGACAGCGCGGTGACCGGCCGGATCCGCCCGGACAGCTCGGAGATCCGGCGGGAGGAGAAGCCCAGTCCGAGGATCTGCGCGAGACCGAGGGCGATGATCAGCCACCCGCCGAAGAGGACGAGCCCCTCGCGGTGGCCGTGGAAGAACCGGCCCGCGTACGAGCCCGCCGCGCCCAGCGGTACGAGGGTGCTCGCTAGGCCGGCGTAGAAGATCCCGGTGCGGGCCAGGAGCCGGGAGGTGGAGTCGATCGAGTAGGCGAAGAAGGCGGGCAGCAGCAGGGCGCTGCACGGGCTCAGCAGGGCGAGGAGGCCGCCCAGCAGGGCCGCCAGGTATCCGATGCCGTTCACTTGCCCGCCGCCGCGGCGGCCCGGCCGATGGCGGTCTCGAAGGCGGCGAGGGGCTGGGCGCCCGCCAGCGGCTGCCCGCCGACCAGGAAGGAGGGGGTGGAGCTCACGCCGATGCGGTAGCCCTCCTCCTGGTCCCTGCGCAGCGCCTCGGCGGCCTGCGGGCCGGCCATGTCCCGCCGGAACCGTTCCAGGTCGGGGACCCCGGCCTCGCGGGCCAGCTCGGCGAGCCGTTCCTCGCCGAAGCCCTTCTCCTTGGCGCCGTCGGCGTACGCGGCGGTGTGGAAGGCGGCGAAGCGGTCCTGCTGTCCGGCCGCCCAGGCGGCCTTGGCGGCGGCCTCGGAGTCGGCGCCGAAGATCGGGAAGTTGCGCCACTCGATGCGCAGGGTGCCGGCCTCGACGTACTTCTTCACCAGGGCGGGCTCGGTGTCCCGGGCGAACTTGCCGCAGTAGCCGCACTTGAAGTCGGAGTACTCGATGAGGACGACGGGCGCGTCGGGGCGGCCCAGCGCCAGCTTGTCGCCGGCTTCGCGGCGGGCCAGGGCCTTGAGCTCGGCCAGGGGGTCCTCGGCGCGGGGGGTGGAGCCGGCGGCGGGGGCGGCGTCAGGGGATCCGTCCCGGGGGGCCGAGGCCTGCCAGGAGACGAGCCCGAGGGTGATCGCGGCCACGGCGACCCCGGCGCAGACCAGCAGGGGGGTGCGGGAGGCTCGTTTGCGGGGGGCGGGCTTGCGGGCGGAAGAGGACATGCGGGTGCTCCAGGGATGCGGAAGGGGTGAGGGGGACCGGTGGTGACCGCTCCCCTTACACCCGCAGCACCGACAGCTCCACGGGGCCGGGCGCCGGCCGGTCCGGCCCGCGTACGAGGACCCGCAGGGGCGCCGTGCCGCGCGGCCGGGCCTCCCCGGGCACGACCCCGGCGGCCGGGAGCTGCGCGTGCTCGCACCCGGTCCGCGGCGGAACGACGGGGACGCCGCCGTGGCCGGGGGCGTCGGGCGCGCAGCGGGGC
>NZ_JBFRER010000212.1:0-6459 GCF_052114405.1 Streptomyces sp. M-16
CGCCGGGGCCGTCCCGGTCGGCGGCCGCCCGCAGCCGGCAGGCCGCGGCGAGCATGGCGGCGTCCGCCACCACCGAGGCGGCCGGCTCGTCCAGGCCCTGCCGGCGCGCCGCCCCGTAGGCCGCCGTACGCACCTCGGGGTCGAACCAGCCGGCCAGGGCCAGCAGCCCGTCGTCGATCACCGACTCGCGGTGGACCAGCCGGATCCCCACCGGTGACCACCAGGTCAGCGGGACCGTCGTCACGTTGCGGGACGCGAACCCGCGCAGCGCCTTCCACAGCGGGCGCAGCCTGCGGTACTGGCTGAAGTCCCGCCAGGCCTCCGAGCCTCCGGCCAGGGGCACGATGAACCCCGCCCCGACCATCACACCGGCCGCGGCGGCCAGCGGCGGTGCCACGTCCGTGGACAGGTACACCCAGTCGCGGCCGGCCCACCGGGCGGCCACCGAGGCCCACTTGGCGGCGAGGTAGGACAGGTCCAGCGCCCCGCCGAGCACGATCAGGGCCAGCCCGCTGCGCAACGGGCGCAGCGAGCGGTCCGCACGCCACAGCCACTTCCCGCACAGCCAGGTCAGCGCCGAGGTGCCCACGGTGTGCGCCACGAGGAAGCAGACGATCATCTCGCGGATCCAGGGCGTCGTGGCGTAGTACGTGTCCAGGTCCTGGAGCCGCTCCACCGGCGCGTCGCCGATCACGAAAAGCGCGACGATCGCGACGGCCGCCGCGCCGAAGACGGCGATCGTCCGCCGCGTGGCCCGTCGCACGGCCGCGGGCGGCCCGCCGCGCCACTGCAGGACGAGGACGACGCACGCCCCGGAGAACAGCGTGGCCAGGCAGAACACCAAGGGCGCGGAGAAGTTGACCACGCCGGTGAACCGGTTGACCGCCGAGATCGTCGGCGGCGAGGCCAGGAAGTTGATGGGGGCGCCCAGGACGAGCAGGGCGCACGCGGTCCGGTTCAGGGGCTGGTCCCAGTCCCGGCGCATGCTCGGGGCCTTGATCAGCAGCGCCAGGACCATCAGGATTCCCGGCAGCTGCACCAGGATCCCGCCGCTCACCGGCTCTGCCCGAGGGGGTCGACGGGGTCCGCCGGGTCCGCCGGTCCGGCCGCCGGGTCCGCCGGTCCGGCCGCCGGGGAGAGCCCGCCGACGGCCCGCTCCGCCGCGGTGAGCGGAGGCACCGGGGACGCGCCCCGGTCCGAAGCGCGCAGCACGTGCCAGAGCACCGACGGGCGCAGCCAGCGGGCGGGCGCGTCGCTCATGGTGATGACGTCGAACAGGGCCGCGGTGAGCACCTCGTCGGTGGTGGCGCCCGTCATCAGCCGTCCGACGTACGCGTCGAGGAGCCCGGCCCCCGGCCGCGGCTCCATGCCGGTGGCCCCCGGGTAGCGGATGTCCTGCGTCGTGGCGAGCTCCCAGGCGGTGCTCACCCGCGGGGTGAGCGCCCGCTGTGCCGCGCGGCCGATGCCGGGGTGGCCGAGCCCCTTCGCCCGGAGCAGTTCCCGTACGGCCAGCAGCCCCTGCGCGGCGACCGACATGCCCTGCCCGTACAGCGGGTTGAAGGTGGCGACGGCGTCGCCCACGGCGAAGAAGCCGTCGGGCAGCTCCGCCTTCTCGAAGAAGACGCGGCGGTTGGCGTTGCCCCGGGTGACGGCGACGTCCGTCAGGGGTTTCCTGCCCTCCAGCAGTTCGCCGACGATCGGGTCCCGCAGCCCCTTGGCGAACGGGACGAACAGGTCGGGGTCCGCGGTCGGCTCGCCGCCCCGGGTGCCGGAGAGGGTGGCCTGCCACCGGCCGTCCTCGATGGGCACGATCGTGGCCGTCCGCCCGGGTACGGGCACGCGGGGATCGGACTGCACGTTGACGATGGGGAACCCCGCCGCGTGCGCCCCGGCCGGGGCTTCGAAGATCCGTGTCGCGTAGACGAGACCGGAGTCGACCTCGGACCGCCGGATGCCGTTCAGGCCGAGCGTCCCGAGCCAGGCCGTGGCCCGCGAACCGCGTCCGCTCGCGTCGACCACGAGGTCGGCGGTCACCAGCCGGTCCTGCTCCTCGGGGGTGTCGACCCGGACGCCGGTGATCCGGGCCGCGGTGCCCTCCAGGCCGCGGACCCGGCTCCGCTGGAGGACGCGGACCCCGTCGAGGCCGGTCACCCGGGCGCGGACCACCGAGTCGAGGAGGTCGCGGCTGCAGGAGATGTTGAACTGCTTCTCCCCGCACCGCGAGATCCAGCCCTGCGCGGTCATGGTGGCCAGGTCGGTGGGCAGACTGCGGCGCAGGGCGCCCGCGCCCGTCCAGTCGGCGGTGATGCCGGGCAGGATCCGCTCGAAGGCGCGCGCCCCGCCCGACCAGAGCAGGTGGGTGTGGCGGCCCTGGGGGAGTCCCCGGCGCGGCGCGGGGCCCTCGGGCAGCACGTCCGCCTCGATGACGGTGACCGTCGCGTGTTCGGCCAGTACGGCGGCCGCGAGGAGGCCGGTCAGGCTGCCGCCGATGACGACGGCGTGGCGGGACGCGGAGGACTGGTTCATCGTGGCGTGCTCTCTGTCTGGGGCCGCGGCCGGGGCAGCGGCGCGCGGGGGCGGCGGCCGGTGGGGGCGCGGGTCACCGGCGGGGCGTGGGACTTCCCCAGCCGAGCGAGGTGCTGATGCGCTCGATCGCCTCGGGGAACCGCTCCTCCCGGGGGCCCTGGAGGTAGGGCCGCAGCAGTTTGCCCAGGTGCAGACCGAAGGTCTCGGCCCGGATCTCCGCCGGGTCCCCCAGGTCGGCCCGGGCGGCGGCCTGCCGGATCACCGAGGCCAGCCCGGTCTCGGACTCCACGAGTCCGGCCAGGCAGCCGTGGCGCCCCGTCAGGCGGGCGGCGACCGTCATGCCCGGACCGAGGTCGAAGGAAGTCCCCTCCTCCACGTGCCACAGCTCGTGGCAGGCGATGACGAGCTGGTGCTCGGGGCGGGTGTGCGCCTCGATGACGATCAGGTCGCGGTCGTCGAGGTCCAGCCACAGCCCGCTGGCCGAGTCCGGGGGGAACGGGGCGAAGTGGAAGTCGACCGGCCGTCCGGCGCGCCGGCGTTCGAAGGCGGCACAGAGGGCGCCGATGATCCCGGCGACGTCGGCGGGCCCGGTGGTCCGCGTGCCGGCCAGCAGGTCGGCGCCGAGCCTGCGCATGGTCCGTGTGGTCCTCATGGCGCCTCACCCCCGGCGGGGTGGGGCCGGGCGGCGGCTCGCACGGGGTCATTCTCCATATGTCGACAAGACGTTCGATCAGTTTGTTTTCAGCGCAGCCTAGCCGCCGTTCCCGCCCCCCAACCAGCACCTCCCGGAATGGCGGTGCCCGGCCGGGCGCGCCCGGACCCCGCCATGACCCCGGAGGTAATCGACCCCTTTCCGGTGGGCGGGCACAGTGGGGTCCACGGGCTCCGGGGCCGCGCACTCGGCTCCGGGACCCGCACCCCCGACATCCACCGACCGACCTCGACGGAGGCTGATCCGCCATGTCCGCGACCCTGTTCGCCGGCTTCGCCCGCACCACCGTCCCGCAGACCGCGCTGCGCCGCTTCCTCGCCCTCGACGCCGTGGTCACCACMGGCAACGGCCTCGCCTACGCCGTCTTCAGCGCACCCCTCGGCCGGCTGCTCGGCGTCGCCGGGCCGGCCCTGCTGGGACTCGGTCTCCTCCTCACGGCCTTCGGCGCGGGCGTCGGCCTGCTCGCCTCGCGCCACCGCCCGCCGGTCCTCCCGGTGAGGTTCGTCATCGAGGTCAACTACGCCTGGGCGGCCCTCAGCCTGCTGTCGCTCGCCCTCTGGTTCTCTCCCACCACGGCCGGCGCGGTGTGGATCCCGGCGCAGGCGCTCATCGTCGCCTGCTTCGCGCTGCTCCAGCAGCTGGCGCTGCGCGCGGCCGGCTCAGGGAGCCAGTGAACGCAGGTACTTCACCGTCGCCGGGTCGGCGGGCAGGAGGGTCTCGATGGCCAGCTCGGCGACCGTCACGTCCAGCGGCGTGTTGAAGGTCGAGATCGAGGACACGAAGGACAGCAGGTGCCCGTCGTGCTCGATCACGAGGGGCAGCGCGATGTACGGGACCGGCTCCTCGCCGGCCTCCCCGTCGTCCGCGCCGCCCGGCCGGAGCGGGTCGGACCCCGGCTCCGGCTCCGGCGGCAGCGGGTACGCCGCCACCTCCTCGTACAGGGCGCGCAACGGCTCCGAGCGCGACAGCGCGATCTGCCGCTCCATCTGCTCCAGCAGGTGACCGCGCCACTGGCGCAGGTTGCGGATCCTGGGGGCCAGCCCGCGCGGGTGCAGGGTCAGCCGCATGGCGTTCAGCGGCGGCTCCAGCAGGTCCTCGGGCACCCCGTCCAGCAGCATCGCGATGCCCCGGTTGGCCGCCACCACCGTGTACGTCCCGTCCACCACCAGCGCCGGGTACGGCTCGTAGCCGCTCAGCAGCTGCTCCATGCCCGCGCGCAGGGCGCCCATGGCGGGCGCGTCCAGCGGGGTGTGCGCGTACCGGGGCGCGTAACCGGCCGCCAGCAGCAGGGCGTTGCGCTCCCGCACCGGCACGTCGAGGTGGTCCGCGAGCCGCAGCACCATCTCCTCGCTCGGCCGGGACCGGCCGTTCTCCACGAAACTGATGTGCCGGGACGAGGAGTCGGCGCGGCCCGCCAGCTCCAGCTGGCTGATCCCGCGCCGCTCCCGCCAGGTGCGCAGCAGCATTCCCACACTCGCCGTCGTCATACCCGGACGGTAACCCGGCCCCCTCAGCCCACGTCGAAGACGTTCCGCAGTCCGAGACGGTGGCGCCACAGGTCGTGCCGCCTGGCGGACTCCACCTCGGGGGCCCGGTAGAGACCGGTGACGGTGCACCGGTCCGCCGCCGAACCCTCCCGGTCCAGCAGGGCGTTGACCGCCGCGCGGGCCGAGGCGTTCGCGCCCTCCATCGTCGCGAGGTCGATGTCGACCGCCACGTAGTCCCCGCTGAGGAAGAAGTTGGGGACGCGGGTCCCCGCACTCGGCCGGTTGTGGAAGGTGCCGGTGGGATGGATGAGCAGCTCGTCCTGGTTGGTGGGGTGCGGTGTGCCGAGGCCGTCGACCCCCGGGTCCAGGAACCAGGAGTGCAGCGTGGCGTCCCGGAGCGGAGCGGCCCCGGTGTCGTTCAGGGAGGCCTTCAGCTGCGCCCACACCTCGCGGGCCACCTCCTCGCGCGTGCACTCCTTGGCCGTCTTCCCGTACAGGATCCCGGGCCTGTCCCATTCGGAGACGTCCACGGACAGGCAGTCCACGGCCGTCCCGTCGCCGTAGTCGGCGGCGAAGTCACGGGAGGGCCAGTGCTCGGCCTGCTGGATCGCGGTCAACGACCAGGGGGAATCGATGCAGTTGAGGTGTCCGTGGACGAGCGGGGCGCGTTCGGTGAGGTAGAACTGGATGCCGGTCATCCAGTCCGTCCGGAGCGCGTCGCAGCGCCCCAGCATCGGGTCCGCGGCCCGCAGGGCCGGGCTCCAGGTACGGCGGGCGTGTTCGACGGGCAGCGCGCTGACGTAGTGGTCGGCGGTGACCGTACGGCGCGCCCCGGACGGCTCCAGCACCGCGACCCCGCTCACCCGGCCGCCCTCGCAGCGGACCTCCTCGACGGTCCAGCCGATCCTGAACTCCACTCCGAGGGAGCGCAGGTGGGTCTCCCACGGGGTGATCCAGGCCTCGTTGGTGGGGAGGTTGAGGATCCGGTCCGGCGGGCCGTCGGCGCCGCGCCCCAGGAGGTTGAAGACGAAGGCCTCGCCCAGGGTGCCCACCGTACGGGTGGAGGCCTCCTCGGCCTTGGTGGCCACGATGTTGCGGGTGACGCCGATCGCCAGGATGCGCTGGTACTCGGTCGACATCCGCGCCGCCCGGGTGAACTCCCACCACGGGGTGCGCTCCCACACCTCCTCGCGGCGCTCGTCGCAGCTGGTGAGGAAGACGAGCACGCGGTTGACGAAGTACGCCGTCTCGTGCGCGGGCAGCCGGACCAGCGTCTGGAGGATCCCGGTCAGGGCACGGCCGATCTCCTCGGGCGTCAGCCCGGCGGGGGAGTGGCCGGGCCAGGGGACGGGGGCGCGCAGGTCCTCGCGTCCGCCCGACCGGGCGAACATCATCTCGCGGGGGGCGACGAGGTTGTCCCACACCCCGTTGGGGTTCCCGGGGAAGGGGATGCGCCGCAGGGTGTCGGGCAGGTTGTGGTAGATGCCGGGGATGAAGCGGAACCCGTGCTCCGCCGGCAGGGGGCGCCGCCCGCCCCGGGCGCTGCCGGGGACGTCCATGCTGCGGGCCTTGCCCCCGAGCGCCCGGCGTTCGTACACCGTGACGGCGTACCCGCGCTCGGCGAGCTCGTGCGCGGCGGTCAGCCCGGCCACCCCGCCGCCGAGGACCGCGACGGTGCGGCGGTCCGCCGCGGGGGCGGCGCCGGAGCCCGCGGCCGCCCGGGCGGCGCCCGTC
>NZ_JBFRER010000213.1:0-6399 GCF_052114405.1 Streptomyces sp. M-16
GTCCCCCACCGGGCGCGGTTCCTCCGCGGGGGCGGCAGCGTCGGCCGCGGCGGCGGCGTCGGCCGCGGCGGCGGCGTCGGCCGCGGCAGTCCCGGGGACGAGGTCCGCCGAGTCCGTGGGGGCACCGGCTTCGGTGCGAGGGGCCGGGACCCCGGCCGGAGGAGCGTCTGCCCCTGCGGCCCCTGAAGCGCCCTCCGCGGGGACGGTGCCCTCCGGGCCCGCCCCCGACGGCGCCGTCCCGGTCTCGGCCCACTCGGCGGTCTCGCCGTGCTCGGCCTTTACGGCCGACTCGGCCGTCACGCCGTCCTCGGCGGTCTCGGCCGTCTCGGCCGTCTCGGCCGTCTCGGCCGTCTCGGCCGTCTCGGCCGTCTCGGCCGTCTCGGCCGTCTCGGCCGTCTCGGCCGTCTCGGCCGTCTCGGCGGTCTCGGCGGTCACGGCCGTCTCGGCCGTCTCGGCGGTCACGGCCGTCTCGGCCGTCTCGGCGGTCTCGGCCGTCTCGGCGGTCTCGGCGGTCACGGCCGTCTCGGCCGTCTCGGCGGTCTCGGCCGTCTCGGCGGTGGGGGTCAGCGGTGTGCCCGTGCCCGTCGGTGGGGTCTGGGACGCCGTGGCCGTGACGCGCAGGGCCGTCAGGAGGGGGGCGACGGCCGGTTCGTGGCGGAGGGGGGTCGCCGAGGCGTCCGTCTCCGCGGGGACGCCCGCCGCGATCAGGGCACGGCGCATCGCCGGGAGGGTGCGGCCGCCGGAGCGGACCAGGACGGCCATGTCCCGCCAGGGCACGCCGTCCTCCAGGTGGGCCCGGCGCAGGATGTCGGCGATGTTGTCGAGCTCGGAGCCGGCCGTCGGGTACGTGTACACCTCCACGCGGCCGCCCTCCCGTACCGGCTCCAGCGCCCGGTGGGCCCGTACGGCGGCGGCGGGCAGGCGCGGGACGGCCATCCGGGTGGTGAGCAGCCGGGTGGCGGCCAGCAGGGCGGAGCCGGAGCGGCGGCCGACGGTCAGCGCGCGCACGGCCGCGCCCGGGAAGGAGGTCTCGAAGCCGAGGATGTTGTTGAGGTCGGCGCCCCGGAAGGCGTAGATCGACTGGTCGGGGTCGCCGAAGGCGACCAGGGTCCCGCCCGGGCCGTTCAGGGCGCGCAGCAGCCGCAGCTGGGAGGCGTCCGTGTCCTGGTACTCGTCCACGAGGATCACGTCGTACGCGGAGGACAGCGCCGGGGTGGTCTCGGCCAGCAGGACGGCCCGGTGGAGGAGCTCCGCGTAGTCCAGCGCCCCCTGGAGGTCGAGCACGTCGAGGTACTCGGAGAGGAAGGCCGCGGCCGCCTTCCAGTCCGGGCGGCCGATCCGCTCGGCGAAGTCGGCCAGGGCGCGGGGGCCGAGGCCCAGCTCGCGGGCGCGGGCCAGGACGGCGCGCACCTCGTCGGCGAACCCGCGCGTGGTCAGCGCGGCCCGCAGGTCGTCCGGCCAGCGGATGGAGCGGAGCCGACGCTGGCCCTCCAGCAGGGTGCGGACCATCACGTCCTGCTCCGGGCCGGAGAGCAGGCGCAGCGGGTCCGCGAACAGTTCGTGGTCCTGGTGGGCGCGGACCAGTCCGTAGCAGAAGGAGTGGAAGGTGGTGGCCTGCGGGGCGCGGGCGCCGCCGAGCCGCAGGGCCGCGCGGTCGCGGAGTTCCACTGCGGCCTTGCGGCTGAAGGTGAGGATGAGGATGCGGGCGGGGTCGACCCCCGCCTCGACCCGGGCGGCGGCCGCCTCGATCAGGGTGGTGGTCTTGCCGGTGCCCGGTCCGGCGAGGACCAGAAGGGGGCCGCGGGTGTGATCAACCACCGCGCGCTGCGCTGCGTCCAGGACAGGGGGAGCCACCTGTCCCGGCCCGGTGCGCACCAGCCGGTACGCGTCAGGGGTCCGCGTACGCCGCTCTGAGCGGTCGGAAGGAGAGGTGATCACGTGGGGTGCCGGTCCTGGTGGGTCTGCGGTCGCCGCGGTTGCCGCGCTGGCGGTGTCGGGGTCGGTGCGGGCGGCGGCCGTGGTGGCCTTCGCGCGCGCCGAAGAGGCAACGCTACGCCAACCGCGTCGGCCGCCGCAGTCCGTCCCGGCGGGGCGGGACGTCGCCCCGGAGGCCTTCCGGGTCGTCCCCCGTACGCGCCTTCGAGCCTGTGCCGGTGCCCGGCATGGCCGAAGCTGTCAGGTGTGAGTCTCGTCGCCTCCGTCCGTCTCGTCACGCCCGTCCCAGCGGGCCCGTCGCATCGCGAGGCGCGGCTCGCCGGAGGGGGTCTCGCGCAGCGGAGTACCCTCGGTCCGGTAGCGCTCCAGGGCCCGCCGCTCGCTGCCGGGCAGGGGTACGCCGTCCGCCCGCACCACGCGCCACCAGGGCACGGCTCCTCCGTACAGGGCCATGACGCGGCCGACTTGGCGGGGTCCGCCCTCGCCGAGCCACTCCGCGACGTCCCCGTAGGTCATCACCCGGCCGGGCGGAATCCGCTCGGCCACCTCCAGCACCCGCTCCGCGTACGCGGGAAGCTCTTCGCTCATTCGGGACATGGTGCCGGACGGCACGGACACCTCGGCGGAAGCTCTCCTTCCGAACCGGCGCGCACCCTGGTGCCCCCTTCGACCGCCGGTCCGTGCCACCATCTTCCGGGCGGTGACTGGTGATACGTGATCAAGAAGAGACGGATGTGACGGCTAAGGAGCAGGGTGTGAGCCCTCCGGACGGTGCGACGAGAGACGAGGGCGCGCGGCCGGGAAACGGCGCGCCCGCGGACTCCGGCGCGCCCGCCGAAGGCGACGCGCGCCCTGACGCGGCCCTCCCGGACGCGGCCCTCCCGGAGCCCGCGCTCCCGGAACCGGCGCGCCCGGAACCCGCGCGCCCCGAGCAGCCGCGCTCCGGCGCCGTGCCCCAGGCGCCCCAGGTGCCCCAGGCGCCCGCCTGCGATCCGCACCCCGACGACCCGCCCGGTCACACCCCGACGGCGGCCGACCGGGTCGAGGTCGACGAGCCGCTGCTCGCCGCGCGCGTGCACCGGCCCTCCGACCTCGTACGGCTCCTCGTCGGCGTGCTCGGCATCGCCGTCGTCCTGTGCATCGCCGCCTTCGCCCACGGCACCACCGCGGGCCTGGAGCAGGACATCAGCGCCGGCACGGGCCAGGCACCCGATCTGCTGATCAAGGTCGCCGGGCTGGTGTCCTCCATCGCCGTGCTCCTGGTGCCCGTCGCCTTCGCCATCGAGCGGCTGATCAAACGCGACGGGCTGCGCATCGCGGACGGCGTACTCGCCGCGGTCCTCGCGCACGGCGTCACCCTCGCCACCGACCTGTGGGTCTCCCAGGCCGCCCCCGGGACCATCCAGGAGGCGCTGACCCGGACCACCGGCACCACCGGCACCCTCACCGACCCGGTGCACGGCTACCTCGCGCCCGTGATCGCGTACATGACCGCCGTCGGGATGACGCGCCGGCCCCGCTGGCGGGTGGCGCTGTGGGTGGTCCTGCTCCTGGACGCCTTCGCCATGCTGGTCGGCGGGTACACGACACCGTTCTCGATCATCCTGACGGTACTGATCGGCTGGAGCGTCGCGTACGGCACCCTGTACGCGGTCGGCTCCCCGAACGTCCGCCCCACCGGGCAGAACCTCCTCGCGGGCCTGCGCCGCGTCGGCTTCCAGCCGGTCAGCGCGATGCGCGCCGAGGCTCCCGAGGGAGAGGGCGCGGAGGCCAACGGCAGCGACCGGGGCCGCCGCTACCACGTCACGCTGGAGGACGGGCCGCCGCTGGACGTCACCGTCGTGGACCGCGAGCAGCAGGCGCACGGCTTCTTCTACCGGGTCTGGCGCCGGATGACCCTGCGCGGGATCACCACCCGGCGCAGCCTGCAGTCCCTGCGCCAGGCCCTGGAGCAGGAGGCACTGCTCGCCTACGCGGCCATCGCGGCCGGGGCCAACGCCCCCCGGCTGATCGCCACCTCCGAGCTCGGCCCCGACGCCGTGATGCTGGTCTACGAGCACCTGGGCGGCCGGACCCTCGACGCGCTGCCGGACGAGGAGATCACCGACGACCTGAGCCGCAACGCGTGGGAGCAGGTACGGGCCCTCCAGTCGCGCCGGATCGCGCACCGCCGGCTCACCGGGGACGCGCTGGTGGTGGATCGTTCCGGCAACGTCATCCTCACCGACCTGCGGGGCGGCGAGATCGCGGCCGGCGACCTGGTGCTCCGCATGGACATCGCCCAGCTGCTGGCCACCCTCGGCCTGCGGGTCGGAGCCGAGCGCTCGGTGGCCTCCGCGGTGTCGGTACTGGGCCCGGACGCGGTGGCGGACTGTCTGCCGCTGCTCCAGCCGATCGCCCTGAGCCGCTCCACCCGGGCCACCCTGCGCCGGCTGGCCCGCGAGCGGGCCGACCGGCAGCGCGAGGCCGTACTGGAGTCCTCGCGGGTGGCGAAGGCCGCCCGCGAGGCGCAGGCCGCGGCGGGCGCGGGGGACGCCGGCGCCAGCGCGGCCGCCGACCGCAAGGCGGAGAAGCGGGCGCTGGACGACGCCCTCGAAGGGGCGCGCGAGGAGGACCTCCTCAGCCAGATCCGCCGGCAGATCCTGCTGATCCGCCCGCAGGCCCCGGTGGAGCCGGCCCGGCTGGAACGGATCCGTCCGCGCACCCTGGTGTCCTTCATCGCGGGTGCGTTCGGCGCGTACTTCCTGCTCACGCAGCTGGCCCACGTGGACTTCGCGACCATCGTCGAGCAGGCGCAGTGGAGCTGGGTCGGGGCGGCGCTCGCCTTCTCGGCGCTCAGCTACTTCGCGGCGGCGATGAGCCTGCTGGGCTTCGTACCGGAACGGGTGCCCTTCCTGCGGACGGTGCTCGCGCAGGTGGCGGGGTCCTTCGTGAAGCTGGTCGCCCCGGCCGCGGTCGGCGGTGTCGCGCTGAACACCCGCTTCCTGCAGCGGGCCGGCATCCGCCCCGGCCTGGCCGTGGCCAGCGTCGGCGCCTCCCAGCTCTTCAGCCTGGCCAGCCACATCCTCCTGCTGCTGTCCTTCGGGTACCTGACGGGCACCGAGAAGACGCCCGAGATGACCCCCTCCCGGACGGTCATCGCGGGCCTGCTCACGGTCGCCGTGCTGGTCCTCGTCGTCACGGCGGTCCCCTTCCTGCGGAAGTTCGTCGTCACCCGGGTACGGGCCCTGTTCGCGGGTGTCGTCCCGCGCATGCTGGACGTGCTCCAGCGCCCGCAGAAGCTGATGACCGGCATCGGCGGCATGCTGCTGCTGACCGGCTGCTTCGTGATGTGCCTGGACGCCTCGATCCGCGCCTTCGGCGGCGGGGAGGCCATCAGCTACGCGAGCATCGCGGTGGTCTTCCTGGCGGGCAACGCCCTGGGCTCGGCGGCCCCGACCCCGGGCGGCATCGGAGCGGTGGAGACGACCCTGACGCTGGGTCTGATCGCGGCGGGCCTGGAGAAGGAGGTCGCCATCTCGGCGGTCCTGCTCTTCCGCCTGATGACCTTCTGGCTGCCGGTCCTCCCGGGCTGGATCTCGTTCAACTTCCTGACCCGCAAGGAATCGATCTAGCTCCGCCGGTCCCGCCGGTCCCCTCGGGGGCCCGGCCGACGAAGGCCCCGCCAGGCACCCCGGGCGTCCCGGCGGGGCCTTCCCGTCTGCCGGCCGGTCCCGGTCCCGCGCCCCACCCCGCCGCCGGGCGGAACCGCCGGTTCTGACCGAAAGCACGATGCGGCCGCCCCGGACCCTCCCATACCTTCCCAAAGGAGACAGACCTTAACGGGAGATGACCATGCGTTCAGTGATCGTCGTGGGCGGCGGCATCAGCGGCCTGTCGGCCGCCTGGCAGCTGCGCGGCCGGGCGGACGTCACCGTGCTGGAGAGCCGGGCCACGGTCGGCGGCACACTGCGCACCGGCACCATCGCCGGTACCGCAGTCGACGAGGGCGCGGAATCCCTGACGGCGCTGCGCCCGGAGGCCGTGGAACTGGTGACCGCCGTCGGACTCGGCGACGCCCTGCGCGCCCCGGCCCCGTCCGCCACCGCCCTCTGGTCCCACGGCGGGCTGCGCACGCTCCCGCCCGGTCACGTCATGGGCGTCCCGGCCGACCCGGCCGCGCTGGCCGGCACGGGCCTGCTCTCGGCGGAGGGCGTCGCACGGGTCGCGGCCGAGGAGAGCCTGCCCGCCGCACCGCTCACCGAGGACTGCTCGGTGAGCGCGTACCTCGGCGCCCGCCTCGGCCGGGAGGCCCTGGACCGGCTGGTCGAACCGATACTGGCCGGGGTCCACGCGGGCCGCGCCGACCGGCTCTCGCTGCACGCGACCCTGCCCCGGATCGCCGCCCTGGCCGAACGGGGCGGCCCGCTGCTGCCCGCGCTGCGCCGGATGAAGGCGGCGGGCGGCGCGCGCCCGCCCGCGGGC
>NZ_JBFRER010000214.1:0-6384 GCF_052114405.1 Streptomyces sp. M-16
GGCTCCGGGGGCGGCGGCCCCGCGGGGCACCCCGTCGCTGCCGCGGCCGCGACCGTGGCCCCGTACCGCGAGGAGACGCCCCGCCAACTCCCCGCGGACACGTCGGACTTCGTGGGCGACGAGGAGCGGATCCGCCGGGTCGAGCAGGCCCTCCTCGGCGACGGAGATTGCGGCGGCGGCCGGCGCGCCGTCGGCGTGGCCGTGATCGTCGGCAAGCCCGGCACCGGAAAGTCCACGCTGGCCACTCACATCGCGCACCGGCTCAGCGAAACCGCCTTCCCCGACGGCCAGTTGTACTGCGACCTGCGCGGCACCGGCACCCCCGCCACCTCCGGCGAGGTGCTGGGCCGGTTCCTGCGCGCACTCGGCATTCCGGGCCCGGTGCTCCCCGAGTCCCAGGACGAACGGGCCGAGATGTACCGCACGCTCCTCGCCTCCCGCCGCGTGCTGGTGGTGCTGGACGACGCCGCGTCGGAGAGCCAGATCCGGCCGCTGCTGCCCGGCAGCAACACCTGCGCGGTGCTGGTCACCAGCCGGGTCCGGCTCACCGGCCTGCCCGGGGCGCACCGGGTCGAGCTGGACGTGATGGGTACCGACCACGCCGTGGAACTGCTGGTCCGGGTGATCGGCCCGGACCGCGTCGCACGCGAGCCGGTGGCGGTCGAGGCGCTGATCCGGACCGTGGGCGGGCTGCCGCTCGCGCTGCGGATCGTCGCGGCCCGGCTGGCCGCCCGTCCGCACTGGACGCTGGCGTCGATGGTGCACCGGCTCGCGAACGAACGGCACCGCCTCGACGAGCTGACGCACGGCGAGATGACGATGCGGGCCAGCCTCTCCCTCACCCACGACGGGCTGGCCGCCGAGGACCGCCGGCTGCTGCGCCTGCTGAGCCTGGCCCAGGGGCAGACGCTGCCGGGCTGGCTGGCCGGCGCGCTGCTGGACGATCCGCGGCCCTTCGCCTCGGACCTGCTGGAGCCGCTGGTCGACGTACAGATGCTGGACGTGGTCGGGATGGAGTCCACGGGCGGGTTCCGCTACCGCTTCCACGAGATCATCCGGGTGTTCGCGCGGGAGCAGCTGGCGGCGCACCACGAGGCGGCCGACCGGCACGCGGCGACGGCCCGGATGCTGGGGGGCTGGATGTCCCTGGCGGAGCAGGCCCACCGGCGCATCTACGGAGGGGACTTCACGGTGCTGCACGGCTCCGCGCCGCGCTGGGAACCCCCGGCGGAATGCGTGGACGAGCTGCTGGTGGATCCGCTGGGCTGGCTGGACAGCGAGCACGCGAACCTGGTGCAGGCGGTGGAGCACGCGGCCCGGGAGCAGATGGACGAGCTGTGCTGGGACCTGGCGACGACCCTGGCCACCCTGTTCGAGGGGCGCGGCTACCTCGACGACTGGGAACGTACGCACCGGCTCGCGCTGGAGTCGGTGCGTTCGGCGGGCAACACCCGGGGCACGGCGGCCCTGTTGAGCTCGCTCGGGGTGCTCTACCTGGGCCGCAGCCAGAGCGAGGAGTCCCGGTCGGCGCTGACGACGGCGCTCGGGCTGTTCCAGGAGCTGGAGGACCGGCAGGGGCAGGCGCTGTGCCACCGGGACCTGGCGCTGCTGGAGCGGATGCGGGGCAACGAGGACCACGCCCTCTCGCTGTACGACCGGGCGCTGCGGGAATTCGACCAGGCGGGGGACGTGGTGGGCCGGGCCATCGTGCTGACGCAGAGCGCGCACATCTGGATGCGGCGGGGGCAGAGTTCGGCGGCCCAGACCCGGCTGGACGAGGCGCTCGGGATCTACCGGTCGGTGGGGTACACGGGCGGGCAGGCCCGGACCCTGCGCCGGGCGGGGCAGTTGCTCCAGGGGCAGGGGGAGCACGAGCGGGCGGTGACCACGTACACGGAGGTCCTGGAGCTGTGCCGGGAGAGCGGTGACGTGATCGGCGAGGGGCACCTGCTGCGGGACCTGGGGCACGCGCACGCCGAGATGGGGCGGTGCGAGGCGGCCCGCGGGTTCTACGCGCAGGCCCTGTCGGTACGGGAGCAGATCATGGACCACGGCGGAGCGGCGCTGGTGCGCCTGGACCTGGCGCGGCTGCTGACCGCGAGCGGCGGCGCCGGAGAGCGTTCGCGGTCCCGGGAGTTGCTGGAGAGCGCGGTACGGGCGTTCCGCGACCGGGGGATGGAGCGGGAGCTGGCCGAGGCCGAAAGGCTGCTGGCCGCTCCGTGAGGGGCCGGAGGGCACCGGGGCGCCGGCGGCGCCGACGAGGCCTGCGGAGCTGACGGGGTCTACGGGGCTGACGGGGCCTGCGGAGCTGGCGAGGCCTGCGGGGCTGACGGGGTCTACGGGGCTGACAGGGATAACGGGGCTGTGAAGGCTGGCGGGCCTGAGACGGCTGGTGAGCCGGAGCCGCCGCCCCGGCCCCGCGGGGTCCGGGTCAGTCCCACGGGTTGGTGTCGGTGGAGCCGCTCGGGGCGGGGGTGGCCTGCGGGGCGGGGACGCCGGCGGTGGTACCGGTGACGGCCGGACCGTCGGCCTGGGCGACCTGGGTGCCGAGTGCGGCGGCGCCGGCGATGGCGGCGGTGACGAGGGCGGCGCGCAGGGCGTGGGAGAGGTTCATCTCGGGTCCTTTCGTCGGTGCGCTCCGGGTTTCCGGGGCGCTTCCTGCTTTCTGGACCCCAACTTAGGAACGGCGGGAATCCCGGCACCGGCCCCGCCCCTATCCCCGCGCTATCACGGGCCGCCATGGCGGGCCTATATTCCCGCTCGCGGTGATAGCGGCGTCCGCGACGGGCACGGATCGGCCGGTGATGCCCCCGGGATAGCGCGCTGCCGACGATGGGGACCAGGAACCGGGCCGTCACCCCAGGCCCCGTCGTTCCCCCACACCTCACCGGGAGCGCCTCTATGAACGCCCATGTGAACACGGACTCGACCTCCCGGGTGGGAGCCTTGATACGGGCCCACCGGCTGCGCATCGGGCTCACCCAGCGGGAGCTGGCGGACCTTTCGACGATCAGCGTGCGGGCCATCCGCGATCTGGAGCAGGGCAAGGCGAGACGACCCCGCCCCGACACGGTGCGGCTGATGGCGGACGCGCTGCGGCTGGGCCCGCGGGCCCGGGCGGCGCTGGAGGCCGCCGCCCAGCGGGGCCGGCCCGGCGGGCAGGGCTGGGGGCGGCCCCCGGCTCCGCCGACCGCGCTGCACGCGATGTCGGGGCGGGACGCGGAGACGGCCGTCCTGGAGCGGGAGCTTTCCGTGGGCGGCGAGCGGCTGGTGAACGTGGTGGGGCTCGGCGGGGTGGGCAAGACGCGGGTCGCGCTGGAGGTCGCCGAGCGGTTGCACGCGGCGGGCGTGCCGGTGCTGTGGCACGCCTTCCCGGGGGCGTCGGCGGACTATCTGGGGTGCGGGGAGCCCGAGCCGGCGGCCCGGGTGGCGGCTACGGTGGCCGACCTCTACGGATCGCCTCCGGCGGATCCGGCGTACGACGGGGCGGGCGCGGCCGACGCCACCGCCACCGGCACCGGCACCGGGGCCTTCGGCGAGGGGCCGGGGGGCGGGTTGTTCGAACTGCTGGGTGAGCAGCGGGTGTTGCTCGTGCTCGACGGGGCCCCGGCGGCCGCTCCCCGGTTCGACCGGCTCACCGCGCTGCTGCGGGCCTGCCCCGGTCTGCGCGTGCTGGTCACCTCGGAGCAGCCGTGGGAGGTGCCGGGGGAACGGATCTTCCTGCTGTCCCCGCTGGAGGTCCCGGCCGAGGGCGCGGCGCCGGACGCCGCTGCCGCCGCCCCCGCCGTACGCGTGTTCCTCGACCACGTCCGGCGCGTAAGGCCCGAGTTCACCGCCGGTCCGGCCGATCTGGCCCGCGCGGCCCGGCTGTGCCGCCGCCTCGACGGGCATCCGGGAGCGCTCGCCGCCGCCGCGTCCTGGCTGGTGGTCTGCGATCTCGCCACCCTGTGCCACAGCCTCGACGCCGACCCGGTCGCCCTGCTGGACCACCTCGGCGGGGGCGCGGGAGCCGACCGGTTCCGGGCCGCCCTGCACCGCCGTACGGACGGGCTCTCCGCCGGGGCCCGGGAGCTGCTGGACGCCCTCTGCGGCGGGGAGGCGCAGGACGCGGAAGGGGAGTTCGGGCTGACGGACGTGGCGGCCCTGACGGGGCGCGGCCTGCCGGAGTCCGGCCGGATGCTGCGAGAACTGCTGCTCAGCGGGACCGTGCGGGCCGCGCACGAGAGCGGCGGCTCCCGCTTCCGGGTGCTGGGCCTGGTGCGAGCCGCCGCCCCCCGGACCCCGCAGCGGGCCTGACGGGGCGGGTCCGGCCGGGGTACGCGTACACAGGGGCCCGCCGAGGGTCGCGGCATCGGACGCGGCATCGGACGCCGGCCGCGTCTCCGGGGCCGCGCGGCGTCCGGCCCGGTGGGTGTCCGGCGGCGCCGAGCCGGGGTACGCCCGCCGCCGGCCTTCCCCCCGACCAGGAGCCAGGGGCCAGGGGCCAGGGGCACCCGCCCGGACGCCAACTGCTCCCGGAGTGCCGGAGCAACTGCCGCCGCGGTCCTCGGCCCGCGGGTTGTATGACGTACGGCCGGACGGCGCCCCGGAGCGACCGCGGCCACCGGCGCAGCCGTACGCCCGGATCACGATCCGCACCCCCCGCCCCACCCCACCGCACCCTTCGAGGAGCCTCCGCATGTCTTCGACCGCGTCCGAACGGAGCAGCGCGCACGGGCCCGCCGCTGTGCGGCTGCCCCTCTCGGCGGCGCAGCGCGACATCTGGACGGCCCACGCCCTGGACGCCACCGGCAGCCGCTACAACATCGGCGAGTACCGCGAACTCGTGGGCCCGCTGGACGCGGACCTGCTGGCCCGTGCGTGGTACCAGCTGGCCCGCGAGGCCGACGTGCTGCGCGTCCGGGGCACCGGCTCCGACGAGGACGGCGGCCTGTGGCAGCTGCTCCACCCCGACCCGGGCGAGCGGCGGCTGCGCGTCGTGGACCTGGACGCGGAGCCGGATCCGGTGGAGGCCGGCCGGGCGTGGATGGCGGCGGAGCTGGCACGGCCGTTCGACCTGGCGGACGGCTGGCTGACCCGGCACGTGCTCCTGAGGGCGGGCCGGACGGACGGCGGCGAACAGCGCTGGTTCTACTTCCACGCCTTCCACCACCTGGTCGTCGACGGCATGGGCGTCGCCCTCCTCGACCAGCGGCTGGTCGAGCTGTACGAGCGGGGGTCCGCCGGGGAGCCCTGGGGTCCGAGTCCCTTCGGTTCGCTGGAGGAACTGCTGGCCGAGGACGGCGCCTACCGGGCCTCGGCCGAGGGGGCCGCGGACCGCGCCCACTGGGCGGGGCACCTGGCGGGGCTGCCGCAGACCCCGCGCCTGGGCGAGGGCCGGACCGGCCCCACGGCGCCGGGCGCACTGCCCTTCGTACGGCGCACCGTGGTGCTGCCGGCGGGGCGGACGGAGCGGCTGCGTGAGGTGGCGCGGGCGCACCGGACGCCGTGGACGATGCTGGTGATCGCCCTGGTCGCGGCGTACGTGCACCGGGTGAGCGGAAGTCCGGAGCTGGTGCTCGGGCTGCCGGTGACGGGCCGGCGCACCGACCTGGCCCGCCGTACGCCGGGGATGATGTCGAACGTGGTGCCGCTGCGGGTGGCGGTGCCGGCGGACGGGACGACGGGCGAGCTGCTGGCGGCGGTGGTCGCGGAGGCGCGCCGGGGGCTGAAGCACCAGCGCACCCGCTACGAGGACATGTGCCGCGATCTGGGGCTGGGCGAGGCGGAACGGCGGATCACCGCCCCCCTGGTCAACATCATGGCGTTCACCCCGGGCATGCGCTTCTGCGGGCTGCCGACCCTCCAGCACAACCTGGGCAACGGGCCCGTGGAGGACCTGGCGGTCGGCGTGTACGACCTGGGGCCGCAGGACGGGCTGCGGATCGACTTCGACGCATCGCCCGAGGTGTGCGACGTCGCCGCGGTGGCGGCGCATCAGGACCGCTTCGTGCGGTTCGTGGAGTCGGTCCTGTCGCAGGACGAACAGCCGTTGTCGCGGATCGAGTTGCTGGGCGCGCTGGAGCGGCGACAGGTGCTGGAGGAGTGGACGGGCATCCGCGCCGACACCGGGGAGGCCACCCTCGTCGAACGGTTCGAGGAACAGGTCCGGCTGCGTCCCACGGCCCGCGCCCTCGTCTTCGGCGACCGGGAGCTCTCGTACGCCGAACTCGACTCCCGCTCCAACCGTCTGGCCCACCACCTCGCCGCCCGGGGCCTGGGCCGCGGCGACCTCGCCGGCATCCTCCTCGACCGCGGACCCGACTTCGCCGTCGCCCTCCTCGCCGTCCTCAAGACCGGCGCCGGATACGCCCTCCTGGACCCCGAGTTCCCCGACGAACGCCT
>NZ_JBFRER010000215.1:0-10195 GCF_052114405.1 Streptomyces sp. M-16
GGTCCGCCCCGTCCGGCCCGTCCCCCCGGTCCGGCCCGTACGGCCCCTCGGGCCGCAGCCGTCGCCACACCGCCGGGACCGCGCTGATCAGCAGCGTCAGGCCCACCGCCAGGACCACGCCCTTCCACGGTTCGGAGAACAGCGAGCCGCCCAGGATCCCGATCAGCGCGTACGTCGCCGCCCAGGCCAGACACGCCGGCGCGTCCCCCCGCACGAACCGCCGCATCGGCACGCCGCCCAGCAGACAGGCCAGCATCACCGGGATCCGCCCCGCCGGGACCAGCCGCGACAGCACCAGCACCAGCACCCCGTGCTCGTCCAGCTTCGCCTGCGCGCGCTCCAGCCGCTCCGGCGTGGCCCGCCCCCGCAGGGATTCGAGCCGGCGCGAGCCGCCCCGCGAACGTACCCCCCGCTGCCCGAGCCAGTACAGGGCGACGTCACCGCAGAAGGCCGCGACCGCCGCCACCCCGAACACCCCCATCACCCCGAACGGCAATGCCTGCTGATGGAAGGCCACCACGGCCGCCGAACTCACCAGGGCCCCTGTGGGGATCACCGGTACCAGCGCCCCCAGGGCCACCAGCACGAACAGCGCCGGGTACCCCACCGCCCGCTGCGTGGTCTCCGGCGGCACCCGGCCGACGACCTCCGCCGCCTCCCACCACGGCGTCACGGCAGCCGCACCCGCTCCCCGTGCCCGGGGACCCGTACGGTCACCTTCGGCGCGAGCCGCAGCGCCCACCGGGCGAACTCCTCGCCCGGCGAGTGGAACTCGTGCGGCCGCACCGCGTCCATGCCGATCGGCCAGTACGTCCCGTAGTGGACCGGCACCGCCGCCGTCGGCCCCAGCAGCGCCGCCGCCCGCGCCGCCCGCTCCGGATCCAGGTGCCCCGGCCCCAGGCAGGGGCCCCAGCCGCCGACCGGCAGCAGGGCCACGTCCACCGGCCCGACCTCCTCGGCCATGGCCTCGAACAGCCCGGTGTCCCCGGCGAAGTACGTGCGGGCCGCGCCCTGGACCACGTACCCCAGGGCCGGTGCCCGCTGCGGCCCGAACGGCAGCCGCCGCCCGTCGTGCCGGGCGCTCACCGCCCGTACCCGTACGCCCTCGCGCACCGCGACCTCGTCCCCCGGGGCCACCTCCGTCACCGCCAGCCGACGGACCCGCGCCAGCCGGGCCAGCCCCGGCACCGCCCGGCACGCCCCGCGCGGCACCACCAGCCGGCTGCCCACCGGCAGCCGGGCCAGCGACGGCAGGTGCAGGTGGTCGGCGTGCAGGTGCGACACCAGCACCACGTCCGCCTCCGCCGTCTCCGGCGGGGGCACCGCACCGCGGCGCCGCCGCAGGTGCGCGAACCGCCGGGCGAACAACGGGTCCGTCAGCACCCGTACCCCCGAATCCCGCACCGTGCACGTGGCATGACCCCACCAGGTGATCTCCACCGGCACCCCGGCACTCCCTCCCTCGGCCCCCACGGTCCACCGAGCGTAGGTCTTCCCCCGCCGATCCGCGCGCACGGCGGTCGCGGACCACCGGAACCCGACGGCCCCCTCCTCCCGGAGCCCGCAACGGAGTAGGGTCGGGCGCCATGGAAGAGCTGCGCGTGGCCGCGATCGCCAGCCTGGCCCCGCTTGAGGAACTCGACGCCGACCCCTTCGCCGTGGACACCCGCAGCCAGCACGCCATGTGCGCGCGCTGGGCCGCCGAGCAGGGCTACGTGGTCACCCGCCACCTGCTCTTCTACGGGCTGCGGGCCGACCACTGCGGGCTCTGGTGCGACGTGGACGCCGGGCAGGTCGACCTGTTCGTCGCCCCCAACCGGCGCGTCCTCGCCCGCGCGCTGCGCTCCGTCGAGGAGTTCACCGCCGAGTGCGCGCGCCGTGGGGTCCGCCTGGAGACCGCCGGACTCGACGAACCGCACTACACCCCCGCCATGAAGGCCGAGGTGCACCGCCGCCTGTCCATGCCCACCGCCGGATACGACGGCACGTAGGCCGCCCCTTCCGCACGCCCCTTCCGCACGCCCGTGGCCCGCGTCCGTGCGCCACCCGTGTCGACCGGCCGGGTCCACCGGCCTGTGCGACGCTGGCGAGGGGATCGCGGGCGGGGCGCGGACCGTGGAGCGAGGCGGGTGCGGCGTGAGGCGAGGGCGGTTGCGGTGGCGGGCCGCGGGCGGCGCGCTGGTACGGATACTCGTCGTGTGGGCGGTGTCCACCCTCACCATGCTCGCGCTCGCCGCCCTCCTGCCCGACTTCCGCCTCCAGTCGGCCGACGGCGACAGCGTCACCCGGGTCGGGCTGACCGCCGCCTGGGCCGCCGGGGCCTTCGGCCTGCTGAGCGCCCTGGTCTGGCCCGCCCTCGTACGCGCCCTGCTGCTCGTGCCCGCCCTGGTGCTCGGGCTGCTGGTGTTCTTCCTCAACGGCTCGCTGCTGCTGATGGCGTTGAACCTGATCCCCGGGGAGCGGGGCGCCGAGGTCGCCCCCGACACCGCGGTGGTCGTCGCGGCGGTGATGTCCGCCGTGGCCTCGGCCACCTCCACCGCCCTCGCGGTACACGACGACGAGGCCTACCGGCGCCGCCTGTACCGGCTCGCCGACCGCCGCCGGCGCCGCTACGGGACGCCCCCGGGAGGCAGCCCCGGACTGGTGTGCGTCCAGCTCGACGGGGTCGGCTTCGAGGTGCTGCGCCGCGCCGCGGCCGAGGGACTCATGCCGACGGTGGCGGACTGGCTGGAGCGCAGCCACCGCGTGACGTCCTGGCGCACCGACTGGTCCAGCCAGACCGGCGCGAGCCAGCTCGGCATCCTGCACGGCTCCAACTTCGACGTCCCGGCCTTCCGCTGGTACGAGAAGGACTCCCGCGAGGTGATGGTCTGCAACCGGCCCACCAGCGCGGCCGAACTCCAGCGCCGCGCCGTCGAACGCACCGCCGACGGCGGCCTGCTCACCCTCGACGGCGCCAGCCGCGGCAACCTCTTCGGCGGGGGCGCCGACCAGCTGGCGCTGGTGCTGTCGGTCGCGGCCCGCCGGGGCCCCGCCAACCGTTCCCGCTCCGGGTACTTCGCCTACTTCTCCGACCCGGCCAACGCGGTGCGCACCACCCTGTCCCTGGCCGCCGAGGTGGTCCGGGAGATCGGCCAGTCGCTGCGCGCCCGCGCCCGGAAGGTGACGCCCCGGGTCTCCCGCGCCGGCCTGTACCCGCTGATCAGGGCCTTCGCGACGGTCATCGAACGCGACGTGGTCGTCTACGCGGTGATCGGGGACATGCTCGCGGGCCGCGCCTGCGTCTACGCCGACCTGGTCGCCTACGACGAGGTCGCGCACCACTCGGGACCGCACGGCCGCGACACCGACCAGGTGCTGGCCCGCCTCGACCGGAGCCTGGCACTGATCGCCCGGGTCGCCGAGCACGCGCCGCGGGAGTACCGGTTCGTCCTGCTGTCGGACCACGGACAGAGCCCCGGGGAGACCTTCCTCGGCCGTTACGGCCTGACCCTGAAGGATCTGGTCCGGGCAGGCTGCGGGCTGCCCGTCCCGCGCCGGGCCGGCCGGACCCGCAGCGGCGCCGAGGCGCGCGCGGCCGTACGGGCCGCGCTGCACCGGCCGGAGGAGGAGGCGGGCGAGGAGGCCCGCCCGGAGCCCGGACCGGATCCGGTGGTGCTGGCCTCGGGCAACCTCGGGCTGATCTCCTTCCCCGACGTGCCGGGGCGGGCCTCACGGCAGTGGATCGAACGTGCGCACCCCGCCCTGCTGCCCACCCTGGCGAACCATCCCGGCGTGGGCTTCCTCCTGGTGGACGGGGAGGTGCTCGGGCCGGCCGGTGCGGCGGCCCGGCTGGACGTTCCCGGCGCGGCGGAGGAACTGCTGGCGGCCTTCGGCCCGGGCGCGGCCGACGCGGTCCGCCGGACGGACTCGTTCCCGCACGTGGCGGACATCATGGTCAACTCCGCGTACGACCCGGAGACCGGGGCGGTGCACGCCTTCGAGGAGCAGATCGGCTCGCACGGGGGCCTCGGCGGGGAGCAGGGCCATCCCTTCCTGATGTGGCCGACGGAGCTGTCGGAGCCCGGCCGGGAGCTGGTCGGCGCCGAGGCCGTGCACCACGTACTGCGCCGCTGGCTGCGGGAGGCGGACGGGCCGCAGGTCCCGCTGACCGGCACCGGCCGGCGTCCGGAGGATCACCGGCCGGACGGCCCGCCGGACGGAACCCTTCCTTCCGCAGGGGTGTCCGCACCGGACGAAAACCGGTGATTTGGTGCCGTCTCCGGCGTGGTCAACCATGTGCTGACCTGCCCACCATGTGAGACATTCCGAGGCGCACCACCGATGACCAGCACCGCAGCCCCGCCGACCGAGGTCGACCGGGCCCCCGAAGCCCCCGCGGCCCCCGGGCCCGCCGCCGTCCCGCCGGGCGACCGCCCCGGAGACCGGCACGCCCGCCGCTTCGGCCTCCCGATCGCCATCTGCCTGGTCATGGGCAACATCATCGGCGGCGGGATCTTCCTGCTCCCCGCCTCGGTGGCACCCTTCGGCACCATCAGCCTCGTGGCCTTCGCCGTCCTCACCGCCGGCGCGATCGCCCTCGCCCTGGTCTTCGGCCGCCTCGCCGAGCGCCACCCGCAGACCGGCGGCCCGTACGTGTACGTCCGCGCCGCGTTCGGGGACTTCGCGGGATTCCTCGCCGCCTACAGCTACTGGATCACCACCTGGGTCTCCAACGCTGCCCTCGCGGTCGCGGCCGTCGGCTACCTCGGGGTGCTCTTCCCCGCGGTCGGCGCCCACCGGTGGTCCATGTGCCTGGCCGCCCTGGCCGTCCAGTGGCTGCCCGCCCTCGCCAACCTCGCCGGCACCCGGTACGTGGGCGCCGTCCAGCTCGTCGCGACCGTCCTGAAGCTGGCCCCGCTGCTGCTGGTGGCCGTCGGCGGACTGTTCTTCTTCGACCCGGCGAACCTCGGCCCCTTCCGGACCACCGACCAGAGCCCCGTCGGGGCCGTCTCGGCCTCCGCCGCGATCCTGCTCTTCAGCTACCTCGGCGTGGAATCCGCCGCGGTGAGCGCGGGCGAGGTCCGCGACCCCGCCCGCAACGTCGGCCGGGCCACCATCCTCGGCACGGCGGGCGCCGCGGTCGTCTACCTCCTCGGCACCCTCTCCGTCTTCGGGCTGGTCGCCCACGAGAAGCTGGTCTCCTCACAGGCCCCCTTCTCGGACGCCGTCAACGCGGTGTTCGGCGGCACCTGGGGCGGTACGGCCGTCGCCGGCGCCGCGGTGATCTCGATGGTCGGCGCGCTCAACGGCTGGACCCTGCTCAGCGCGCAGACCCCGTACGCCGCCGCCCGGGACGGGCTCTTCCCGAAGGTCTTCGAGACGAAGAAGCGCGGGGTCCCGGTGGTCGGCGTCCTGGTCACGGCCGTGCTGGCCTCCGCCCTGACCGTCTACAACTACACGGCCGGCTCCGCGGGCGTCTTCGAGATGCTGGTGCTGGTCACCACCTTCACGGCCACCGTCCCCTACCTGCTGTCCACCGCCGCGCAGCTCTACTTCCTGGCCTCCGGCCGGAGCGAGCGGGTCCGGCGCGGGCAGCTGGTGCGCGACGCCGTCCTCGCCGGTCTGGCCTTCGCCTTCTCCATGTGGCTGGTCGCCGGATCCGGCTACGCGGCCGTCTACCAGGGCGTGCTCTTCCTCTTCGCGGGCGTCCTGTTCTACGCGCTGATGGCCGCCCGCAAACACCGGGTCCGTGCCTGACCTGCGGAGTAGCGTGGTCAAAGGGGACCGCCCAGGGGGTCGAAAGGGGCTCGCCATGTCGGCGATCAGGGAAACCATCGACATCTCCCGCAGCCCGGCCGAGGTCTACTCCTACGTGACGGACCCGACGCACCTGCCGGAATGGCAGGACAGCGCGGTGTCGGTCCACCCGCTGGGCGACATGCCGGTCCACGTCGGCTCCCGGGCCGAGATCACCCGACGGATCGGCAAGCGGGAGTTCCCCACGACCATCGAGTTCCTGGAGCTGGACCCGCCCAGGAGCTGGCACCTGCGCGGGATCGACGGCCCCGTGCGGCCCGACGTGCGGGGCACCATCGAACCCCTCGGCGACGGCCGGCGCTCCCGGCTGACCCTCGCCATGGACTTCGAGGGCCACGGCGTCGGCAGGGCCCTCGTCCCGCTCCTGGTGCGGCCCTTCGCCCGCAAGGAGATGCCCCGGGGCGAGGAGAAGCTGAAGCACATGCTCGAACACCCGGCCGCCTGAGGACCGCGGATCCCGGACGGGGAGCCCGCACGCGCGGGCCCGAGGAACGCGGAAGCCCGCGCCGTACGAACGGCTGGCGGATCCGCTCACGGGTGACCCCGTAGACGCGGCCGATCTCGTCCAGGGTCTTCGGCTGGCCGTCGTTCAGGCCGTAACGCATCGAGACGACGCCCGCCTCACGCTCCGAGAGCGTGCCCAGGATCGACTGCAGCTGCTCCTGGAGGAACGTGAACGACACGGCGTCGGCCGGCACGACCGCCTCGGAGTCCTCGATGAGGTCACCGAACTCGCTGTCGCCCTCCTCACCCAGCGGGGTGTGCAGGGAGATCGGCTCGCGGCCGTACTTCTGGACCTCGATGACCTTCTCGGGGGTCATGTCGAGTTCCTTGCCCAGCTCCTCCGGAGTGGGCTCCCGGCCGAGGTCCTGGAGCATCTGGCGCTGGACGCGCGCCAGCTTGTTGATGATCTCGACCATGTGGACGGGGATGCGGATCGTGCGCGACTGGTCGGCCATGGCACGCGTGATCGCCTGCCGGATCCACCAGGTCGCGTACGTGGAGAACTTGAAGCCCTTGGTGTAGTCGAACTTCTCCACGGCGCGGATCAGACCGACGTTGCCCTCCTGGATCAGGTCCAGGAAGAGCATGCCGCGGCCCGTGTAGCGCTTGGCCAGCGAGACCACGAGGCGGAGGTTGGCCTCCAGCAGGTGGTTCTTGGCCCGGCGGCCGTCCTCGACGAGGATCTCCAGCTCGCGCTTGA
Organism: Streptomyces sp. M-16; assembly: GCF_052114405.1. Lineage (NCBI taxonomy): Bacteria > Bacillati > Actinomycetota > Actinomycetes > Kitasatosporales > Streptomycetaceae > Streptomyces > Streptomyces sp. M-16. The sequence continues at coordinate 7,004 of NZ_JBFRER010000215.1, forward strand.
ACGCGGGCTTGTGGTCCTCCTCCTCTTCGAGCTTGTACTCGGAGAAGAGACCCGCCTCGATGCGCTTGGCGAGCTCGACCTCCTGCTCGGCGTTGAGCAGCGGCACCTTGCCGATCAGCTTCAGGTAGTCCTTGACGGGGTCGGCGGTGGCGCCGGCGACCATGACGGTCTGCGCCGGGGCGTCGTCCTCGTCGTCGTCGGACAGCACGAAGCCCTGGGTTCCGGCCGCCTTGGGCGTCTCCTCCTCGGCCTCGTCGGCGAGGTCCTCGACGGCCCAGTCCTCGCCCTCGGCGCCCGGGTTCTCGGCGTCGTCCGCGTCCTTGGCGCCGGCCTTCTTGGTGGCGGCGGTCTTCTTGGTGGCCGTGGCCTTCTTGGCGGCGGTCTTCTTGACCGTGCGCTTCTTCGGCTCGGCGGCGGCCTCGGCCGTCGCCTCGTCCCCGGTGGCGGCGGCCGACGGAGCGGATATCGCCGCCGCGGTGGCGGGGGCCGTGGCCGAGGTCTTGCGCGCGCCGATGGGGCGCGGCGGAGCGGCCTTCTTGGTCACGGTGCGGGCGGGGGCGGCGGCCGCCTTGCGGGGCTTCTTGGCGGCGGCCTTGGTGGCGGGGGCGGCGCTGACGTGGAGGGCGACACCCTCCTCGTCCAGGACCTGGTTCAGGCTGCGCAGGACCCGCTTCCACTGGTCCACCGGGATGCGGCCGGCCTCGAAGGCCTGGCGCACATCGTCACCGTTGATGTGACCCTGCTCGCGGCCGCGCTCGACGAGCGCGACGAGGGCCTCCGATTCGGCGATCTCCGGAGGGAACGTACGGGACGGGCTGAGCGACACAAGGAGCCTCTCGTTGCGAACAGATAAGGGGTGGGCGGGACATCATCGCGCGAACTCGGGAAACAGACCCGAGGGGGGTCTGTATTCCGGGCCGCGCGAGGACACCTGTCGGTTCATCGCATGCCCGAGTCGATTCGTTACGCGCTGAATTGAGTGACCTGCGCCACGCTGTGGCCGCGCAACCGATTCCGCGTGGATCCGTCCGCGCCGGATCGACGCCTTCCACCGGTCCGATCTCAGTCCGTTTTGCGAGCTTCGATCAGGAAACGGGCGGTGTGCGCGACGAACGGGCCCTCGCGCTCGATCCGTTCGTGGAGCTCGCGCAGCCGGTCCCGGTACTGCCCGACCGTGAAGCCGGGCACCATCCAGATCACCTTCCGTAGAAAGTAGATCACGGCTCCGATGTCGTGGAACTCCGTCCGCAGCCGCTCGGAGCGCAGATCGACGACTTCCAGGCCGGCCTTCGTGGCGTCGGCGACCGCGTCGTCGGGGTGGCGGGCGCGGCGCACCTCCTCCGGCTGCGGGCCCAGGAAGTACTCGACGAGCTCGAACACGCTGGCCGGTCCGACCTGCTGCGAGAGGTAGGTCCCGCCCGGTGTCAGCACCCGGGCGATCTCCTCCCACCAGATGGTCACCGGGTGGCGGCTGGCGACCAGCTCGAAGGCCTCGTCGCCGAAGGGCAGCGGCGGCTCGTCGGTGTCGGCCACCACCACCGCGCCGAGCGGGTGCAGCAGCCGGGTCGCCCTGTCGATGTTCGGCGGCCAGGACTCCGTGGCCGCCGTCAGCGGGGGGAGGGGGCCCGCGCCCGCCAGCACCTCGCCCCCGCCGGTCTGGACGTCCAGGACGGACCGGACCCGTGCCAGCCGCTCGGCCAGCAGCCGCTGGTACCCCCAGGAGGGGCGCTGCTCGGTGGCCCGGCCGTCCAGCCAGGAGAAGTCCCAGCCGTCCACGGAGACGGTCTCGGCTTCGGCGACGAGATGGTCGAAAGTGCGCGTCATGCCCCGATCGTCCCAGGTCGGGCCCAGGCCGACCACCGGATATGTCGACTAGACTGTGCGGCGGGCCGTGACTGGCGTTCGGGTGGATCACCACCGGGGAGCGGCCCGGCGTACCCACCCTCCGTACGTCCGCTGCCGCGCGCCTGGGCGATCCGCGATCCGCGATCCGCAGCGACGTTCAGGAGACCCCATGACGACCGCCACCGCCCAGCTGATGGACGGCACCGCCCTCGCCCGCCGCATCTCCGAGCAGACCGCGGCCTTCGCGGCGAAGATCACCGAGCGCACCGGCACCGCGCCCTGCCTCGCCACCGTCCTCGTCGGCGAGGACCCCGCGTCCGTCACCTACGTACGCATGAAGCAGAACCGTTGCGCCAAGGCCGGGATCACCTCCCGCCACGTGGAGCTGCCCGCCTCGACCACCACGCAGGAGCTGGTGGCGGCCCTCACCGAGCTCTCCGAGGACCCGGAGATCAGCGGCATCCTGCTCCAGCACCCCGTGCCGCACCACATCGACGAGCGCGCCGCCTTCGAGGCCATCGCCCCGGGCAAGGACGTCGACGGGGTCACCATGCACTCCTTCGCCGCCATGGGCTTCGGGCTGCCGGGCTTCGTCTCCTGCACCCCCGGCGGCATCATGCGCCTCCTGGAGGCCTACGACGTCGACCTCACCGGCAAGCACGCCGTCGTCGTCGGCCGCAGCGCCATCCTGGGCAAGCCGGCCGGCATGCTGCTGCTGGAGCGCAACGCCACGGTCACCTACTGTCACTCCCGGACCGTGGACCTGCCCTCGATCGTGCGCCAGGCGGACGTGCTGGTCGCCGCCGTGGGCAAGGCCGAGTTCATCCGCGGCGAGGACATCAAGCCGGGCGCGGTCGTGCTCGACGCCGGCTACAACGAGGGCAACGTCGGCGACGTCCACTTCGAGTCGGCCGCCGCCCGCGCCTCCCTGATCACCCCGGTGCCCGGCGGCGTCGGCCCGATGACCATCGCCGTCCTGCTGGAGCAGACGGTGCGGGCCGCGGCGGCGCAGGCCGGCCTGGACCTCGCGGCCCTCTGACCCCCACCGCCCGCGACGGCGTACGGAACACGGACGCCCCGGACCCTTCGGTCCGGGGCGTCCGCCGTACTCCGCACGGGCCTGCCGAGGGGGTGACCGCGGCCGGCGGGTCCCGCCGGGCCGGCCCGGCGCCGCCGGACGGCTCAGCCCGTCGCCGGCGCTCCCCGGCGGGCCGCCGCGACGATCGGGGACGCGCGGAACTCCCGGGCGAGCGCCGTCAGGGGCTGGGAGCCCAGCCGGTGCGGGACGGCGTCCTTGCGCCCCGTCCCGGCCGCCGGGCCGCCCGGRCCGCCGGGGCCGTCCCGGTC
>NZ_JBFRER010000216.1:0-6271 GCF_052114405.1 Streptomyces sp. M-16
GCCCCGGACCCCACGGGGGCCGCGGGCGCCGCGGGCCGGCGCGGACCGGGCACGCGGCGGTGGGAGCCGGTGGAGGTGAGGGGGTCGGGCGCGGGCGGCGGGGGCGCCACCGCGACCCGGGGGAAGCCGACGGCGGGGGTGCCGAAGGCCGGGGTTTCGGTGTCGCGCACGGGCGTGTCGGTGGCCCGCGCGGGCGTTTCCCTGGCACGCGCGGGCGTTTCGGTGCCGCGCGCGGGCGTTTCGGTGCCGCGCGCGGGCGTTTCCGGGGCACGCGCGGGCGTGTCGGTGCCGCGCGCGGGCGGGGTGTGCACGGTGGCCAGGGGGGTGCCGCGCCAGTCTCCGTAGACGCCGGCGGCTTCGGGGGCGGGGCGTGCTCCCCAGGCCCCGCCGGGCTCGTGCTGCTCGGGGTGCCCGCCGGGGCGGGCGCCGGGCGGGGCGGGGCGGGGCGGCGGTGCGTAGCCCCGGTGGCTGACGGTGGCCTCGGTGTTCCGGCTCGCTCCGGGCGCGTCCCGGAACACCGGTCCGGGTGTGAAGGGCTCGGGCGCCGGCTCCGGCTCCGGCTCCGGCTCCCGCGGCGCGGCCTCCGGCCGCGGGCGGGCGGGGGCGGAGTCCTTGCGACTATGTCGTCCCACGGTTCTCAGCCCTTGCTGTCTTCGGTATTCCGGTCGGTGTCGTGCAGCAGCTCCCGGAAGGCGGCGGCCACCACCTCGGGGTACTCCATCATCGCCACGTGGCCGGCCTCGGGCAGACTCAGCAGCCTCGATCCGCGGAAGGCCGCGGCGGCCCTGCGCGCCATCCGGTACGAGACCAACTGGTCCCGGCCGCCGTAGACCAGCAGCGTCGGCGCGAGCACGCGCCCGGCCTGGCGCCACAGTCCGTGCTGGCCACCGAGGGTGTAGGCGTCGACGATCCCGCGCGAGGAACGCGTCATCGCCTCCCAGAAGTACGGCAGCTCCATCCGGCGCCGCATCTCCTCGACGGCGCCCCGGAAGCCTTCCTCTGTCACCCGTGAGGGGTCTCCGTAACAGAGGCCCGTCACCCCCAGGGTGCGCTGTTCGGCGGTCAGGCCCCGGGTGAGCCGGACGAGGAGGGGTGCCGCGCCCGGTACGGCGAGCAGGGCGGTGGGCACCGCCGACCACTGCACGCGCAGCTCCGGCAGCGCGGGCGAGACCAGGGTCAGGGTGCGCACGAGGTCGGGCCGGACCGCGGCGATGCGGGTGGAGACGGCGCCGCCGAGGGAGTTGCCGAAGAGGTGGACGGGTCCGCGCCCGGCGGCGTCGAGGTGGCGGATGACCGCGCGGGCGAGCCCGGTGACGGAGTAGTCCCGGTCGGCGGGCGGCGGCGACCAGCCGAAGCCGGGCAGGTCCACGGCCTCGCCGTCGACGCTGTCGGCCAGCCGCTCCATGAGCTCCGACCAGTTCTGCGAGGAACCGCCGAGTCCGTGCACGAAGAGCGCGGGCGGCAGGCCTTCCCGCACCGGTGGCCGGAAACGTACGTTCATCTCCAGGCCCGGCAGCGCGACGGTGCGCAGCTGCTCTCCTTCGGCCACCCGCGCGGCTCCCACCTGGGAGGTCGGCTCGACGGTGGACCGCACACCCGGCAGCTCGGTCGAAGACATGGGCCAATGTTACGAGACGATCACGCTCGCCCCCGTGTCTTCGCTTGTGTTGGCGGTCACAGGATCGTCTGGCGGCGGACCGTCGATCCTCCTAGGCTCGTAGGGAGGAGGACGAGGGAAGGCGAGGGGAGCGCGATGACAGTGGATCCCGCGGAGCCGGAGACCTTCCGCAAGGAGCTCCGGGAAGCGCTCAGCACCGAGGCTCCGGAGGCGGACACCGCGGAGCAGTACACCGAGATCGAGCCGCAGGAGGACGATTCGCTCACCGACCTGGAGCCCCTGGAGGCGCCGGAGGCCGATGCCGCGGAGCAGGCACGGGTGGTCCCGCTGGACGAGGACGACTACCGCTGAGGCCGCTGACCAGCGTGTCAGGGGGTGTGTCCGGGTGGTCCGTACCGCGAGAAAACTCGGCTTGAACCCACCAGATTCGGTTACCGAAAAGTACGATGGCGGCGCGGCGCAGAGCGCACTGTGTTCTTGAAGAAAGTGGGAGGCGGCGTGACAGCCATCGAGCAGACCGAGGCAGCGCGTCCGCGGGGTACGCGACTGCCGCGCCGTGCCCGGCGCAACCAGCTGCTGGGCGCAGCCCAGGAGGTGTTCGTCGCGCAGGGCTACCACGCCGCTGCGATGGACGACATCGCCGAGCGCGCCGGCGTCAGCAAGCCGGTGCTGTACCAGCACTTCCCCGGCAAGCTCGACCTGTACCTGGCACTGCTGGACCAGCACTGCGAGGCACTGCTGGTGGCGGTGCGCACGGCACTGGGGTCCACCAGCGACAACAAGCTGCGCGTCGCCGCGACGATGGACGCCTACTTCGCGTACGTCGAGGACGAGGGTGGCGCGTTCCGGCTGGTGTTCGAGTCCGACCTGACGAACGAGCCCGCGGTGCGCGAGCGCGTCGACCGGGTCTCGCTCCAGTGCGCGGAGGCCATCTCGGACGTCATCGCCGAGGACACGGGCCTGTCGAAGGACGAGTCGATGCTGCTGGCCGTGGGCCTGGGCGGTGTTTCGCAGGTGGTGGCCCGGTACTGGCTGTCCAGCGCGAGCCCGGTCCCCCGTGACACCGCGGTGGGTCTGCTGACCTCGCTCGCCTGGCGCGGCATCGCCGGCTTCCCGCTGCACGGCACCGAGGGCTGAGCGGGCGGGTCCGGCGGGCGTCGGCGGCGGCCCCTGACCGGGCCGCTGTTCGCTGCGAGCGTGTCCGCCCCGAGCCGATCGCGTCCCCTCACCGGGCTAATGTGGACCGGGTACGGCGCGGCTGACCGCGCGAAACGGACCGTCGGAGGGACATAGCCGTGGAGGTCAAGATCGGCGTGCAGCACGCACCCCGGGAGATCGTGCTGGAGAGCGACCTGAGCGCCGAGGAGCTGGAGAGCATCGTCACCGCCGCGCTGTCCGGTACGGCGCCGCTGCTGAGCCTGACCGACGTCAAGGGCCGCAAGGTCCTCGTGCCGTCCGACCGCCTGTCGTACGTCGACCTGGGCGAGCCGAGCGTGCGCAAGGTCGGTTTCGGAGCTCTCTGAGGCACCGGGAACTGAGGTGAACGGCCCGGCGGTTGATACCGCCGGGCCGTTTCCGTTTCTTCCGCTTCGGGTAGGACCGCAGTGACCCGGTTTGCCCTGACGTATGGGAGTGACCTGATGCTGCTGTTGGAGGCGATCGGCTCCGGCCTGCTGGGCCTCGCCCTGGCGGGCGCCGCCGTGCGCGTACTCGCCAAGCGGCTTCCGTCCACCAGAACGGTGCTGGTCAGCGGGGTGGCGGGGGCCCTGTTCGGGGCGTACCTCACCCACACGGCGCTGGGGCCGTGGCACAACACCCTGCTCGCGACCTTCCTCGGCGGGCTGGGCGTGTCGGCCGTCGTGCTCTCGCTGCTCCTGCGGCCCGCGGCGGGCTCCGGAAGAAGGTCCCGCAGGCCTCCGTTTTCGCTCCCGTCGCGGGGTTGAGCGGCGCTGGAGCCTGACCTGGGCCCCGCACGCGCGCCGGCCCCGGCCGCGGGGGGTTCCGCGGCCGGGGCCGGCGCCGTGTACGGACGGGCGGGGCGGGGGTCAGGCCGCGAGGCCGAGGGCCGCCATCCGCTTGGTGTGGGCCTTGGTGATGCGGGTGAACATCTCGCCGACGGCCGCCAGGTCGAAGCCGGCCGCCATCCCGTCGACGCCGCCGACCAGCATGGTGGAGAGCGCGTCGCGCTCGGCGACCACGCGCTGGGCCTGCGAGAGGGCCTCGCCCATCAGGCGGCGGGCCCACAGCGCGAGCCGGCCGCCGCAGCGCGGGTCGGCCTCGATCGCGGCGCGGACCTTCTCGACGGCGAAGCCGCCGTGGCCGGTGTCGTCGAGGACGCCGACGACCAGGGCGCGGGTGTCGGTGTCGAGGTGGCTGGCGACCTCGCGGTAGAAGTCGCTGGCGATGGAGTCGCCGACGTAGGCCTTGACCAGACCCTCAAGCCAGTCGGAGGGCGCGGTCTGGCGGTGGAAGTCGTCCACGCCCTTGGCGAAGGGCTCCATCGCCGCGGTCGGCTCGGCGTCGATCGCCGAGAGCCGGTCGCGCAACCGCTCGAAGTGGTGGAATTCGGCGGAGGCCATCTTCGCGAGCTCGGCCTTGTCGCCCAGGGTGGGCGCGAGCTTCGCGTCCTCGGCGAGACGCTCGAAGGCCGCGAGTTCCCCGTACGCCAGCGCGCCGAGCAGGTCCACCACGGCGGCGCGGTACTGGGGCGAAGCCGAGGCGGTCGCCCAGTCCTGGGCGGCGATGCCCTGCGCGCCGTTGGACGCGCCGTCGTCGGCGGGAGATGCGTTTTCTACGGTCGACATGCTCCGCACAATAGCCCGCCGAAAGGCGGCACGAACCCCCTGCTCAGTCCACGTAAACGCGCCTACCCGGTGAATTCACCCGACACACCTGCGCGATTCCGGGGTACAGTGGTAATGCGCCTGCCGGAATACTCGGCGGGCCATCCCAATGAGGATGCCCGGTCGGTGGCCCGATCGGCTCCAACCCGACCGCCCTCTGTGCGGTGTGTACGTCCATGCGTACCACCTCCGCACGAGGGGCCCCCTCAGCGGCACGAGCGCTTGAGCGAAGGCTAGTGGTCCCGCGCAGCTTCGTACGACCCGCCCGAAACTGGGTGGGCGCAGTACTGCAAGCCCGGCACGGTACGACCCCCCTCGCCGCCTCGCGCCGCGTCTCACAGAAGAGGCAGCACCCTGACTACGTTCCGAGACCTCGGGATCTTTCCCGAGACGGCCGAGGCGCTTGAAGCCGTCGGCATCGTGTCCCCCTTCCCGATCCAGGAGATGACCCTCCCCGTCGCCCTTTCCGGCACGGACGTCATCGGCCAGGCCAAGACCGGCACCGGCAAGACGCTGGGCTTCGGCCTCCCCCTGCTGGAGCGGGTCGTCGTCCCCGCGGACGTCGAGGCCGGCCGGGCGACGCCCGAGCAGCTGACCGACGCTCCGCAGGCCCTCGTGGTGGTTCCCACCCGCGAGCTGTGCACCCAGGTCACCAACGACCTTCTGACCGCGGGCAAGGTCCGCAACGTACGCGTCCTCGCCATATACGGCGGCCGCGCGTACGAGCCCCAGGTCGAGGCGCTCAAGAAGGGCGTCGACGTGATCGTCGGCACCCCGGGCCGCCTCCTGGACCTGGCCGGGCAGAAGAAGCTCGACCTCTCCCGCGTCAAGGCCCTCGTCCTCGACGAGGCCGACGAGATGCTCGACCTGGGCTTCCTGCCCGACGTCGAGAAGATCATGGGCTACCTGCCCGCGAAGCGTCAGACGATGCTGTTCTCGGCCACCATGCCGGGCGCCGTCATCGGACTGGCCCGCCGGTACATGACCCAGCCGACGCACATCCGCGCCGTCTCCGAGGACGGCGAGGGCGCGACCGTCGCCAACACCACGCAGCACGTCTTCCGTGCGCACAACATGGACAAGCCGGAGCTCGTCTCCCGCATCCTGCAGGCCGAAGGCCGCGGGCTCGCCATGATCTTCTGCCGCACCAAGCGCACCGCGGCCGACATCGCCGAGCAGCTGGAGAAGCGCGGCTTCGCCTCCGGCGCCGTCCACGGCGACCTGGGCCAGGGCGCGCGCGAGCAGGCCCTGCGCGCGTTCCGCAACGGCAAGGTCGACGTGCTGGTGTGCACCGACGTCGCCGCGCGCGGCATCGACGTCGAGGGCGTGACCCACGTCATCAACTACCAGACGCCGGAAGACGAGAAGACCTTCCTGCACCGCGTGGGCCGTACCGGCCGCGCGGGCAAGAAGGGCATCGCCGTCACGCTGGTCGACTGGGACGACATCCCGCGCTGGCAGCTGATCAACAAGGCGCTGGAGCTCGAATTCCACGAGCCCGAGGAGACGTACTCCACGTCCCCGCACCTGTACGAGCAGCTGAACATCCCGGCCGGCACCAAGGGCATCCTGCCGCGCGCCGAGCGCGTGCGGGCCGGTCTGAAGGCCGAGGAGCTGGAAGACCTCGGCGAGACCGGCGGGCGCGGTGGCCGTGGCGGCCGCGGCGCCGCCGCTGCCGCGGTGGTCACCGAGGAGCGTCCCGCGCGTACCCGTACGCCGCGGCAGCGCCGCCGCACCCGTGGTGGTGCGGAGCTGGACGACACGGCCGTGGACGTCCCCGCGGTGGCTCCGGCCGCCGAGGCCCCCTCCG
>NZ_JBFRER010000217.1:0-7800 GCF_052114405.1 Streptomyces sp. M-16
CACCACACAGGTTACGTCTTGTCGCTGACCGGGCGTCAGACCGCCCGGCCGGTGGCGAGGTCTCCCACCGCGGCGACCCCGACCACGGTTCCGGTGCTCTTGGAGGACTTCCGCAGCCGCCCCTCCAGCCAGGAGGCGCAGCTGGTGAGGGCGAAGTTCACGCCGATGTAGATAAGCGCGATCACCACGAGCGAGGCGATGGTGTTGCTGTAGTTCGCCGAGATCTGGCGGTTCGCCGCGAGCAGTTCGGTGAGGCCGAGCAGCGAGCCGCCGAGGGCCGTGTCCTTGAGGATCACCACGAGCTGGCTGACCAGGGCCGGAAGCATCGCGGTGACGGCCTGGGGGATCAGCACGTGGAACATGGTCTGGCCCTTGCGCATGCCGATCGCCTTGGCGGCGTCGGTCTGGCCGCGCGGCAGGGAGAGCACGCCCGCCCGGACGATCTCGGCGATCACCGAGGCGTTGTACAGGACCAGGCCGATGATCACGGCATAGAGGGGCCGGACCTCCGACTCGACCGCGGTGAACTTCACGAGGAAGGCCGAGCCGAAGATCATCAGCATCAGCACCGGGATGGCGCGGAAGAACTCGACGACCGTGCCGACCGGCACGCGCACCCAGGCGTGGTCCGACAGCCTGCCGACACCCAGCAGGGCACCCAGGGGGAGGGCGATCACCATGGCGATCGCGCCGGCCTTCAGGGTCTCCAGCAGGCCGGGTATGAGGAAGGTCGTCCAGACCCGGCTGTCGGTGACGAAGGGGGTCCACTTGTCGGCGTCGAGCTGGCTCTTCTCCGCCATGCGGGCCAGGATCCACCAGGCGGCGAGCGCGAAGAGGACCAGGAAGACACCAGTGTAGATCCAGTTGCGCGCCTTGGCCTTGGGGCCCGGCACGTCGTACAGCACGGAGTTCATCGCTTCACCGCCACGCGCTTGGCCACCCAGCCCAGCAGCAGCCCGGTGGGCAGGGTCAGCAGACAGAAGCCGAGGGCGAAGATCCCGAAGACGGCGAAGAGCGCGTCCGACTCGTTCTCGACCATTTCCTTCATCAGCAGGGCCGCTTCGGCCACGCCGATGGCAGCAGCCACCGTGGTGTTCTTGGTGAGTGCGATCAGCACGTTGGCGAGCGGCGCGATGACCGCCCGGAAGGCCTGGGGGAGCACGATCAGGGTGAGCACCTGGAAGAAACTCAGCCCCAGCGCCCGGGCGGCCTCGGCCTGGCCGACGGGCACGGTGTTGATGCCCGAGCGCAGCGCCTCGCAGACGAACGTGCCGGTGTAGGCGACCAGTCCGAGGATGGCGAGCCGGAAGCCGGTCTCCTTGGAGGTGTCGCCGCCCAGGTTGATCGTGAGGGTCTGGAAGAGCCCCAGCGAGCACCCGATGATCAGCAGGGTCAGCGGAGTGTTGCGGATCAGGTTGACGTACGCGGTGCCGAAGGCCCGCAGCAGCGGGACCGGGCTGACCCGCATCCCGGCCAGGACGGTGCCCCAGATCAGGGAGCCCACCGCCGAGTAGAGGGTGAGCTGAACCGTCACCCAGAAGGCTCCGAGCAGGTCGTACTGCCCAGAATCAAGAAAGTCGAACACGTTGCCCTGCGCTCTCCCCAGAGTGGCCGGTGGGGCGCGCCGCCGCCCGCGGACGGGCGGGCGGAAATCAGCTGCCTTCGGTGATCTGCGGGGCAGGCTCGTTCTTGTAGTCGGCCGGGCCGAGGTTCTTCTTCACGGCCGCCTCCCAGGAGCCGTCCGAGACCATCTTCCTGAGCGCGGCGTTGATCTTGGTCTGGAGCTCCTTGTCGCCCTTCTTCAGACCGATGCCGTAGTTCTCGTTGCTCATCTTCAGACCGACGAGCTTGAACTTGCCCTTGTTCTTCTCCTGCGCGGCGTAGCCGGCCAGGATCGAGTCGTCCGTGGTCAGCGCGTCAACGGCCTTGTTCTCCAGGCCCGTCAGGCACTCGGAGTAGCCCGGGAACTCCTGCAGGTCGGCGTCCTTGGCCAGGTCCTTCTTGACGTTCTGCGCCGAGGTGGAGCCGGTGACGGAGCAGAGCTTCTTCTTGTTGAGGTCCTCGACCTTGGTGATGCTGCTGTCGTCGGTGCGGACCAGCAGGTCCTGGTGGGCCAGGAAGTACGGGCCCGCGAAGTCGACCTTCGCCTTGCGCTTGTCGTTGATCGAGTAGGTCGCGGCGATGAACTTCACGTCGCCGTTGGAGATCAGGTTCTCGCGCTCGGCGCTGACGGCCTGCTTCCACTCGATCTGGTCCGGCTGGTAGCCCAGCTCCTTGGCCACGTACGTGGCCACGTCCACGTCGAAGCCGGTGTACTTGCCGTCGGGGGTCTTCAGGCCGAGGCCGGGCTGGTCGAACTTGATGCCGATGACGATCTTGTTCGACTTGGCGCCGCCCGACGCGCCCGCGTCGGAGGCCGAGTCCTTCGAGCCGCCGCCACAGGCGGTCGCGGTCAGGGCGAGGACGACGGCCGTGGCGGCGGCCGCGCCGACCTTGAGAACCTTCATGGTGAACTTCCCTCGGATGAGACGTTGTTGGACGACGAGCGGGGCACGTCGTGGCGACGGCGTGCGCCGTCGACCGGATCACTACCAGACGCGGGCGTCAGTGGTGCAGGATCTTCGACAGGAAGTCCTTGGCGCGGTCGCTGCGCGGGTTGCTGAAGAACTGCTCGGGCGTGGCCTGTTCGACGATCTTTCCGTCGGCCATGAAGACGACCCGGTTGGCGGCGGAGCGGGCGAAGCCCATCTCGTGCGTGACGACGACCATCGTCATGCCCTCGGCCGCGAGCTGCTGCATGACCTCCAGCACCTCGTTGATCATCTCCGGGTCGAGCGCCGAGGTGGGCTCGTCGAAGAGCATCACCTTCGGCTCCATCGCGAGCGCCCTGGCGATCGCGACGCGCTGCTGCTGGCCTCCGGACAGCTGGGCCGGGTACTTGTCGGCCTGCGAGCCGACGCCCACCCGGTCGAGCAGCGACTTCGCCCGCTCCAGGGCGGTCGCCTGGTCCGTCTTGCGGACCTTGAGCTGACCCAGCATCACGTTCTGCAGCACCGTCTTGTGCGCGAACAGGTTGAACGACTGGAAGACCATGCCCACGTCGGCGCGCAGCCGGGCCAGTTCCTTGCCCTCGGCCGGCAGCGGCTTCCCGTCGAGCGTGATGCTCCCCGAGTCGATCGTCTCCAGCCGGTTGATCGTCCGGCACAGCGTGGACTTGCCCGATCCCGAAGGACCGATCACCACGACGACCTCACCGCGGGCAATGCTCAGATCGATGTCCTGAAGCACGTGCAGCGCGCCGAAGTGCTTGTTGACGTTGCTCAGTACGACCAGGCCGTCCGCGGCTCCCGCCGCGTCCTGAACGTCCTTGGTCACTGATACTCCGCTCATCGGCTTCTTGCTCCGTCCTCCGTCGGTTGGGAGGACAGTAGTGACGGGTTGCGCACAGCGTCATCACATCTGAGGGAGAATTGAGCATAACGATCCGGCCTCGCGCCGATACGCTCCGTACGTGACGCCCGCCCCCGGCACGCTCCGCCCGTACCGGGTGGATAACAGAAGACTCGCCGGACCGGAACCCCCTTGACGTGGGACTCTTCATGGGCGTGGATGCAGGGTGCCCATGTACACATCCAGGAATCGAGGAAGGGGGACGCCATGAGACTGCTGCTCGTCGAGGACGATGACCACGTCGCCGCCGCCCTGTCCGCGATCCTCGCCCGGCACGGCTTCCAGGTGACCCACGCCCGCAACGGCGAGGAGGCCCTGCAGGCGCTGCTGCCGGCCGGTGCCCCGTCCGGCGCCTCCCCCTACGGGGTGATCCTGCTCGACCTCGGCCTGCCCGACCAGGACGGCTACGAGGTCTGCGGCAAGATCCGCAAGCGCACCGCCACGCCGGTCATCATGGTCACCGCGCGGGCCGACGTGCGCTCGCGCATCCACGGCCTGAACATGGGCGCCGACGACTACGTGGTCAAGCCCTACGACACCGGCGAGCTGCTGGCCCGCATCCACGCCGTCGCCCGCCGCACCGGGGGCTCCGAGGAGTCCGCCGCCACCGCCGGCGGTAACGGCACCCCGGCGCTGGTGCGGCTCGGCCCGGTCGCCATCGAACTCCCGACCCGCCGGGTCAGCGTGAACGGCGCCGACGTGCCGCTCACCCGCAAGGAGTTCGACCTGCTGGCCCTGCTCGCGCAGCGGCCCGGCGTGGTCTTCCGCCGCGAACAGATCATCAGCGAGGTGTGGCGCACCAGTTGGGAAGGGACCGGCCGCACCCTGGAGGTGCACGTCGCCTCGCTGCGCTCCAAGCTGGGGATGCCCGCGCTCATCGAGACCGTCCGCGGGGTGGGCTACCGGCTCGTCACCCCGGCCGCGCCCTAGGGGTCCCGCCGTGCGTGCCCGGCTGCTCCCGCTCCTCGTCGTCCTCATGGCGGGGGTGCTGCTCGCGCTCGGCTTCCCCCTCGCCGTCAGCCTGGCCGCCGCCCAGCAGCAGAAGGTGGTCGTCGACCGGATCGACGACAGCGCCCGCTTCGCGGCCCTCGCCCAGTTCGTCATCGACGCCGAGGGCTCCGGTTCCACCGGCGCCGACGAGCGCCGCGACACCCTCCAGTTGGAACTCGCCCGCTACCACGAGCTGTACGGGATCCGCGTCGGGATCTTCTACCGCGACGACAACGCCATGGTCCGCTCCCCCGGCTGGTGGCAGCTCCCCGAGTCGGGGGAGGGCCGCCGGGCCTTCGAGGAGGCGCTCGCCGGCCGCCGCAGCCACGACCCCGGACAGGTGTGGCCCTGGCAGACCGACGGCAAGCTCCTCGTGGTCTCCCCGGTCGTGCTCGACGGGGACGTCGTCGCCGTCGTCGCCACCGAATCACCCACCGAACAGATGCGCGGCCAGATCCTGCGCGGCTGGCTGATCATCGCCGCCGGCCTCGCCGCCGCCATGCTGCTCGCGTTCGGCGCGGCGCTGCGCCTCACCGGCTGGGTCCTCAAGCCCGTGCGGACCCTGGACGCGGCCGCGCACGGCATCGCCACCGGCCGGATGAACTCCCGCGTCGCGGCCGCCGGCGGCCCTCCGGAACTCCGCCGCCTGGCCCGTTCGTTCAACGAGATGGCCGACAACGTCGAAGAGGTACTGGAGCAGCAGCGGGCGTTCGTCGCGGACGCCTCCCACCAGCTGCGCAACCCGCTCGCCGCACTGCTCCTGCGCATCGAGCTGCTCGCCCTCGAACTGCCCGAGGGAAACGAGGAGATCGCCTCCGTGCGCACCGAGGGCAAGCGCCTGGCCCAGGTCCTGGACGACCTGCTGGACCTGGCGCTGGCCGAGCACGCCTCCGCCGAGATCAGTCTCACCGACATCGGGGCCCTCACCGCCGAACGGGTCGCCGCCTGGCGGCCGTACGCCGAGGAGAAGGGCGTACGGATCACCGAGACGGGCCGGACCGCCGTCACCGGCTGGGCCGACCCCATCGCGCTCTCCAGCGCCCTCGACGCGGTCATCGACAACGCCCTGAAGTTCACGCCGGAGGGCGAGGAGGTGCAGGTGTCGGTCGCCGTGGAGGGCCGCAGCGCGCTCGTCGTCGTCGCCGACCGGGGGCCCGGCCTCACCGAGGAGGAGCTGCTGCGCGTCGGCGACCGCTTCTGGCGCAGCGGCCGCCACCAGAACGTCAAGGGGTCCGGGCTCGGGCTCTCCATCTCCCGCGCCCTGCTCGCCTCGGGCGGCGGGACCCTCTCCTACGCGACGAACCCTCCGCACGGGCTGCGCGTCACGGTGGCCGTCCCGCGCACCGAGCCCCACACCGGCTAGCCGGCCCGCCAGGGCAGGGTGGTGCGGGCCGGGGCGGAGGCGGCGTACGTCTCGTCGACGGCCCTCAGCTCGAAGGAGGCCGCCCGCTCGCCGCCCGCGCGGGTGACGGAGGGAAGGTGGAGGGCGGTCCCGCAGGTGCCGCCGAGGAAGCGGCGGGTGCCGTCCGGCAGCAGGCGGTGCAGCTCGTAGTGGCGGACCCGGCCCGGCGCCCGCTCCCAGGAGAGGCGGAGCTCGGCTTCCGGGCCCCGCCGGGCCGCGGCGTCGACCTTCAGGTGCGCGGGAGCGGCCGGGGGCCGATGGCGGTCGGTGTCGCGCAGCGTCAGGGCGCCGAGCCGCCAGGACACCGCCTTCTTCCCGGGCACGGTGATCCGTACGGCGAGGGCGTACGCGGTCTTCCCGGCCAGCGGCGCGAGGGCCACGCGGGAGGTCCGCCACCCCGGGCCGCGGCCCGGCCCGGCCGCCGCCAGCCAGGTGTACGGCACGGGCTCGCCGGGGCCGGCCGCCTCCCGGGTCGCGACACCGAGCTCCACCGCCGCCCCGCCGGAGTGGACCAGCTCCGCGACCGCCCCGGGGGTCAGCGCCAGCCGGGTGGCGTGCAGGCCGATCGACGCGGGTGCGGTGAGGTTCCCGGCGACGAGCAGGCTGGAGCCGCCGCGCCAGGCGTCCGCGAAGTCCAGGGTCACCGAGGGGCGCTCCCCGGCGGTGTCCACCACCCAGCGGCGGCCCGGGAGCCGGTCCTGGAGCCCGAGGTGGTTCCAGGGCGTGTCGGAGGCGACCGCGCCCCCCTCGTACCAGCGCAGTCCGTGCCCGGTGTTGAACGAGCAGCCGAAGGGCAGGGCGGCGACCGTGGACCGGTCGGCCACCGCCGTGGCCGGGGCCCGCCAGCCGGACGGGGGCTCGGGCGCGGGACGGGCCGGATCCAGGGACTCGCCCGTCCAGAACCGGTCGTCGGCCCGGTGGAAGGCGCCGGGCGAGCGGTCGGTGAGGTGGTTGCGGGTCCACTCGGGCCGGTAGAGGCCGAGGCTGACGACGTGATCGCGGTCGCGCGGGAGGATCGCGTCCCAGTCGACCCGGGTGTCCCAGCCGCGGGACTCCGTGTCCACGGCCGCCCACAGCTCGTGGCGGGAGCGGCCGAGGCGTTCGGCGAGTGCGGCCGACTCCGCCAGGCTCCGCGCGCTCCAGCGGAAGTCGACGAACAGCGAGTCGGCGACCTTCCCCGACCGGTCCTCGAAGAACTCCTGGTTGAGCGCGTTCAGGGCGCCCTGCCAGCCGACCCGGCCGGTGCTGTTCATGGCGTCGTACCAGGTGACCCGCAGCCCGTGCGGGGAGCCGGCCGCCCGCAGGGCGTGCAGGAACTCCCGGGTCCGGGTGGCGAGCGCGCCGTCCCCGCCGTCCGTCTCGGCGTTGACGAACCAGCCGTCGAAGCCGTACGCGCGGGCCACCTCGACGAGCCGCTCCGCCAGCGGGAAGCGGCCGAGGGGGTCCCGCCGGACCAGGTCGCGGGTCCACTGGAGGTCCCCGCCGTAGGCGACGGGCGGCAGGAAGACGTTCCCGAGGACGGGGACTCCGTTGCGGTGGGCGGCGTCGACCACGGGCGCGTTCGGGGCGAGGACGATGCCCTCGCCGGCGGAGCCGCCCCAGAAGACCAGCTCGTCGAGGTACGCCCAGTGGCTCAGGGCGTAGTGGTCGGCGGTCGCCGAACCCTGGGAGGGGTTGCCCGCGGTGGGGCCGAAGGAGACCAGCGCGGAGATCCGGGCCTGCCCGGCTCGGGCGCTGCGGTTGGCCGGCACCGGGGCGAACCGCCGGGCCAGCGGCACGGACGCGGTGTTGTGGGCCAGGTCCGGGTCGGACCCGGGGGACCAGTCGGCGAGGGAGCGCCACACGATGCCGGGGCCCGGGGTGCCGGAGGGGAGCGAGTCGGGGAACCAGTAGGAGGCGTACGGGGCCAGGGCGGGCGGCGGTGCGGCCGGGACGGCGCCGGGGGCAGGGGCAGGGGC
>NZ_JBFRER010000218.1:0-5787 GCF_052114405.1 Streptomyces sp. M-16
CAACCCCGCACCCGCCAACGCCTGCTCGATCATCCGCCGCTGCGCCGGACCGTTCGGAGCCGTCAGACCATTCGAAGCACCGTCCTGATTCACCGCCGATCCCCGCACCACCGCCAACACCGGATGCCCACGACGCCGGGCATCCGACAGACGCTCCACCAACAGCATCCCCACGCCCTCGCCCCAGCCCGTTCCGTCGGCCCCGGCGGCGAAGGACTTGCAGCGGCCGTCCACGGCGAGGCCCTGCTGACGGCTGAACTCGGTGAACATGCCGGTGGCGGCCATGACGGCGGCCCCGCCCGCGAGCGCCATCGTGCACTCGCCCTGCCTCAGGGCCTGGACCGCCAGGTGCAGGGCCACCAGCGAGGAGGAGCACGCGGTGTCGACGGTCAGCGAAGGGCCTTCGAGGCCGAAGGTGTACGACACCCGGCCGGACGCGACGCTGGGGGCGGTGCCGGTGAGCAGGAAGCCCTCCAGCTCTTCGCGGGTGTCGCCGCTGCCCGCGTAGCCCTGGTAGGCGAGGCCGACGAAGACGCCGGTGCGGGATCCCTTGACGGAGGTGGGGGCGATGCCGGCCCGCTCGAACGCCTCCCAGGCCACTTCGAGGAGCAGCCGCTGCTGCGGGTCGGTGGCGAGGGCCTCGCGGGGCGACATGCCGAAGAAGCCGGGGTCGAAGCGGCCCGCGTCGTGCAGGAACCCGCCCTCGCGGGTGTAGCACTTCCCGGGCTTGCCCGGGTCCGGGTCGTACAGCCCTTCGAGGTCCCAGCCGCGGTCGGTGGGGAAGCCGGTGACGGCGTCCGAGCCGCTCTCGACCAGTCGCCAGAGCGCTTCGGGGCTGTCCACCTGGCCGGGGTAGCGGCAGCTCATCGCCACGATGGCGATCGGCTCCCGGTCCTTGGCCTCCACCTCGTGGAGACGGCGTCGGGTCTGCTTGAGGTCTGCCGTCACCCGCTTGAGGTAGTCCAGCAGTTTCTGTTCGTTCTCGTTCTGGCCGCTGAGGGCATCGCTCTGGTTCTGCATGTTCGTTCACCCGCCGGGAAGTGTCAGTGGAGTGGTGCGGTGGTGCGGGCCGCGAAGGTGTGCACCGTGGTGGTCCGGGTGCTCAGGCGCCGTCGAGCTCCTGGTCGATGAGCGCGAAGATGTCGTCGACGGTGGCGCTGCGCAGCCGCTCGTCGGACGCCGCGTCGGGCGAGGTGCCGCCGGCTGCCCCGTCGGCCGCGCCGCCCTCGCCGAGTGCCGCGAGCACGCCGTGCAGGCGGGCCCTGATCCGGGAGCGGACCAGGTCGTCGTCGGCTCCGACGGCGGCGAGGGCCGTCTCGAACCGGTCGAGTTCACCGAAGACCGCAAGGGCCGACGAGGCGGGTGCCCCGTCGGGTACGAGGTCGAGCCGGATCCGCTCGGCGAGTGCGACGGGCGTCGGGTGGTCGAACACGAGGGTGGCCGGCAGCCGGAGGCCGGTGGCGGCGCCCAGCCGGTTGCGCAGCTCCACCGAGGTGAGCGAGTCGAAGCCGAGCTGCTTGAACTCCCGGTTGCGGTCGACGTCGCGCGGGCCGCCGATGCCGAGCACCGCCGCCACCTGGGTGCGCACCAGGTCGAGGAGGACGCCGTCCCGTTCGGGCTCGGACAGGGCGCCGAGCCTCTCGCGCAGCGCGTCGCCTCCGTCGGCCGCCACGGCTTCCCGGGCGGTGCGCCGGGCGGCCCGGCGGACCAGGCCGCGCAGGACCGCCGGTACCTCCCTTTCGGAATCCGGGCCGGCGGTGGGCGCGGTGGTGTCGAAGCGGACCGGTACCGCGACGGCGTGTTCGCCGGTCCTGGCCGCGTCGAAGAGCGCCAGGCCCTCCTCGGCGCGGAAGGACACCAGTCCGGAACGGGCCATCCGCCCGCGTCCCCGCTCGTCCATCCCGGAGGCCATGCCGCTGTCGGCCCAGGGGCCCCAGGCCAGGGCGGTGGCGGGCAGGCCGGCCGCCGCGCGGCGCTGGGCGAACGCGTCCAGGAACGCGTTGGCCGCGGCGTAGTTGCCCTGCCCGGCGCTGCCCAGGGTCGCGGCGACGGAGGAGAACAGGACGAACTCCGACAGGTCCAGGCCCCGGGTCAGCTCGTGGAGGTTGAGCGCGGCGTCCACCTTGGGGCGCAGTACGGCGTCCAGCCGGTCCCCGGTGAGGGTGGCGACCAGGCCGTCGTCGAGCACCCCGGCCGCGTGGATCACCGCGGTCAGCGGCCGGTCGGCGGGGATCTCGGCCAGCAGTGCGGCGAGCGCGTCGCGGTCGGCGGCGTCGCAGGCCGCCACCGTGACGGTTTCGGCGCCCCGAGCGAGCAGGTCGTCGCGCAGGGCGGCCGCTCCCTCGGCCGCCGGCCCGCGCCGGCCGGCGAGCAGCAGGTGGCGTGCGCCGTGGCGGGCCACCAGGTGGCGGGCCACCAGCCCGCCGAGGGCACCGGTGGCACCGGTGACGAGTACGGTGCCGGAGGGGTCGGGTGCGACGGGGACGGTGAGGACGAGCTTGCCGACGTGCCGGGCCTGGCTGAGGTGGCGCAGCGCGTCGGGTGCCCGGCGTACGTCCCAGCAGGTGACGGGGAGCGGGCGCAGCGCCCCGGTCTCGAACAGCGCCACCAGTTCGCGGAGCATGGCGCCGATGCGTTCCGGTCCGGCCTCGATGGTGTCGAAGGCGGTGTAGGCGGCGCCCCGGTGTCCGGCCGCGACCCGTTCGGGGTCACGGACGTCCGTCTTGCCCATCTCCAGGAAGCGGCCGCCGTCGGTCAGCGTGCGCAGGGAGGCGTCCACGTACTCCCCCGCGAGGGAGTTGAGGACGACGTCCACACCCCGGCCGCCGGTGGCGGTCAGGAACCGCTGCTCGAAGCCCAGGTCGCGGGACGAGGCGAGGTGCTCCTCGTCGAGGCCGGCCGCCCGCAGGGCGGCCCATTTGCCGGGTCCCGCGGTGCCGTAGACCTCGGCGCCGAGGTGCCGGGCCAGCTGGGTCGCGGCCATGCCGACGCCGCCCGCCGCGGAGTGCACCAGCAGTGTCTGCCCGGCCCGCAGGCCGGCCAGGTCGACGAGGGCGTAGTAGGCGGTCAGGAAGACGATCGGCACCGACGCGGCCTCGGTGAACGTCCAGCCCTGCGGGATCCGGGCCACCATCCGGTGGTCGGCGACGGCGAGCGGGCCGAACGCCTCGGGGACCATGCCGAACACCCGGTCCCCCACCGCCAGTGCGGTGACCCCGGGGCCGGTCTCGCAGACGACGCCCGCGGCCTCGCTGCCCAGGGTGGCGGCCCCCGGATACATGCCGAGTGCGATGAGGGCGTCGCGGAAGTTGACGCCCGCCGCGCGCACGGCGATCCGGACCTGGCCCCGGCCGAGCGGGGCGGTGGCCGCGGGGTTCTCCGTCAGCGCGAGGTCGTCGAGGGTGCCGGTGGCGCCGGTGGCCCCTGTCGTCAGGCGCCAGGCGGTGACGCCGGGGGCGGGCCGCAGGCTGTCGCCGGGTGACCGGCGGGCGAGCCGGGGGACGTACGCGGCGCCGTCGCGCAGCGCGAACTGGGGTTCGCCCGTGGCGAGCGCGGCGGGCAGGGCCCGGCCGGACGGGCCGTGGCCGTCGGGGTCGTCCGTGTCGACGAGGACCAGGCGTGCGGGATTCTCCGACTGGGCGGACCGTACGAGGCCCCAGAGGGCGCTCTGGGCCGGGTCGGTGACCGTGGCGCCGGGCGTGGGGGCGACGGCCCCCCGGGTGAGCAGCACCAGCCGGGCGTGCGCGGTCCGGTCGTCGCCGAGCCAGGTCCGCAGCGCTTCGRGGCCCTGCCGCGTCACCTCCCGTACGTCCTGCGCCGTGCCGTCCCCGGTGGCGCGCGGGGCGGGCATCAGGACGGTGTCCGGGAGTTCGCCCGCCTCGGGGGTGGCGGCCAGGAGTGCGAGGAGGCCCTCGTGGTCCTCGACCCGGGTGATGTCCGTGGCGGGGCCGGGTTCTCCCAGGGTGAGGGCGGGCCAGTCCATCCGGTAGAGGGCGTCGTGGTGTTCGACCTGCCGTGCGGTGGACAGCCGATCGGCGGTCACCGCCCGCAGCACGAGGGACTCCACGGAGGCGACCGGGCGGCCCGTGGCGTCGGCGACGAGGAGGGACACCGTGTCCGGGGCGGGCGAGGTCAGCCGGACGCGCAGGCTGGTGGCACCGGTCGCGTCCAGCCGTACTCCGCTCCACGCGAACGGGATCCGTCCCTGCCCGGTGTCCGGGAGCAGGCCGCCCAGGCCGACGGCGTGCAGGGCGGAGTCGAGCAGCGCCGGGTGGACACCGAAGCCGTCGGCGGTGGTGTCCTGCGGCAGGGCGACCTCCGCGAACACCTCCCCCTCGCGCTGCCACAGGGCGCGCAGGCCCTGGAACACCGGTCCGTAGCCGAAGCCGAGTTCCGTCAGCCGCTCGTAGTACCCCTCGGTGGGAACGGGCCGCGCGGCGGCGGGCGGCCACTGCGAAAGGTCCGCCGCCGGATCGGGCCGTACGGGCGCGGCCCCCGGCGTCTGCGTGGCGAGCACGCCGACGGCGTGCGTCGACCAGGGTTCGTCGGGACCCGCACCGTCCTGCCGGGAATGGACCCGTACGGTCCGGCGCCCGGTGTCGTCGGGTCCGGCGACGGTGACCTGGAGTTGGACGCCGCCTCGGGAGGGCAGGACGAGCGGAGCCTGGAGGGTGAGTTCGTCGACCCGGTCACAGCCGGTCTCGTCGGCGGCCCGGATCGCGAGGTCGACCAGCGCGGTACCGGGCAGCAGCACCGCTCCCATGACCTGGTGCTCCGCCAGCCAGGGGTGCGACGCGAGCGACAGCCGCCCGGTGAGGACGACGCCCTCGCCGTCGGCGAGGCCCACGGCGGCGCCGAGGAGTGCGTGGTCCGCCGTTCGCAGGCCGGCACTCGCGAGGTCCCCGACCGCGGGGCGGGTGTCGAGCCAGTAGCGGGTGCGCTGGAAGGCGTAGGTGGGCAGGTCTACCTGCCGGGCGCCGCGTCCGGCGTAGACGGCGGTCCAGTCGACGGGTACGCCGTGGACGTGGAGGTGGGCGAGGGCGGTGGTGACGGCCGTTGCCTCGGCACGGTCGGCGCGCAGGAGGGGGACGGTGACCGCGTGCTCGTCCAGGGAGTCCTGGGCCATGGCCGTCAGGACACCGCCGGGACCGACCTCCAGGAAGGTACGGACGCCCAGGTCGGCGAGGGCGGTGACGGCGTCCGCGAAGCGGACGGCCTCGCGGACGTGGCGCACCCAGTAGTCGACCGAGCAGAACTCCTCGCCCGTCACGGGGCGGCCGGTGAGGGTGGAGACGAGCGGCACGGCCGGGGCGTCGAAGGTGACCGCTTCCAGGGTCGTGCGGAACTCTTCGAGCATCGGGTCCATCAGCGGGGAGTGGAAGGCGTGCGAGACGGTCAGCGCCTTAGTCCTGCGGCCGTCGGCCGCGAGACGGTCCACGACCTTCGCCACGGCTTCCTCAGCGCCCGACACCACCACGGAAGACGGGCCGTTGACCGCGGCGATACCCGCACGGTCCTCAAACCCGGCCAGCAGGTCCCGTACCTCCTCCTCCGAGGCCTGCACCGCCACCATCACACCCCCGGCCGGGAGCGCCTGCATCAGCCGGCCACGCGCAGCCACCAGAGCCGCCGCGTCGTCGAGGGAGAACACACCCGCCACATGCGCGGCCGCGAACTCACCCACCGAATGACCCGCCAGAAGATCCGGACGGACACCCCAGGACTCCACCAGCCGGAACAACGCCACCTCGACCGCGAACAACGCCGGCTGCGCGTAACCCGTCCGGT
>NZ_JBFRER010000219.1:0-5745 GCF_052114405.1 Streptomyces sp. M-16
CGCCAGCCCCAGCGCGGCCACGCCGATCCGGCGGCCGGTGCGCGCGGGCGCCAGGGCCCGCCCGCCGCCGGAGCCGCCGCCGTAGCCCGAGGCGGCGGACACCCGCGTGCTCGGGGCCGCGCCGAAGACCCGGCCCCACTGGGCGAGCCGGTCGCGGCCCTCGGACAGCAGCAGCATCAGGTAGCCCGCGCCGGCCAACAGGAAGGCGAACCAGGAACCGCCCCGCTCCGCCGACAGCCCGGCCGCCACCGAGTACAGCGCCAGCAGCGGCAGTCCGGCCGCCGCGGCCGTGCGCAGCGTGACCGCCAGGACGTCGACCAGCAGGCCGATCAGCAGCACGCCGCAGAGCAGCAGCAGCCGGATGCCGTCCGTCAGGGGGGCCGGTATCGCGAACTCGCCGACGTCCCGCACGCCCTGCTGGAACAGCCCGCCGAAGTCGGTGACCAGGAAGGCCGTCGGCCCGCTCCCGGTGGAATCGGCCTTGCCCGCGAAGAGGAGGGCGAGCAGCAGCAGCGACACCAGCAGCTGCGCGCCCACGGTCAGCGGCCGGGCCAGCGGGATCCGCCGGCCCCCCGCCCCCACCGCCGCCTGCACGGCCAGCAGCGCGGCCGCCTGGAGCAGCCAGCCGGAGGTCTCCACCAGCGGGGCCAGCGACCAGGAGGTCAGCAGCGTCGCCAGCGCGGCGAAGAGCGTCACGCGCGTCCGCCCGCTCATACCAGGCCTCCGGGGGTCGTTCCCGTGCCGACGGGGGCGTTGCCCGCCTGCCGCCACAGATCGGCGAAGGCCGCGCCGGGCGGGACGGCCAGTGCCGTCCAGCCGGCGTCGCGCAGCCTGCGCAGCCGCTCTTCCACCCGCGAGGGCGCTGCGGCCCAGGTCGCGGAGTCCAGTACGAACGCCACCGCTCCCGCGCTGCGCTGCCGCATCCGGGCCGCCATTTCCGTCTGTACGTCGTCCAGGTCGCCGAAGAACGCGACGAGCAGGCCGTCCCCGCCCGAGCCGAGCCCGGCACCCGCCCCGCGCACGGCTTCGCAGGCGCGGGCGAGTCCGGAGCCCTCGGAGTGTCCGACGACCGCGAGGGTGTCCATCATCAGCCCGGCCGCCTCGGCGGACTCCTGCCCGCCCGAGGAGAAGCCGCCGGCGCCCTCGCCGGGCACCGAGTCGCCGGTGTCGGTCAGCAGCCGCACCGAGAACCCCTGCTCCAGGACGTGCAGCACGGTGGAGGCGGCGGCGGAGACCGCCCATTCGAAGGCGGAGTCGGGGCCCGCGCCCTCGTAGGCGCTGCCCCGGGTGTCGAGCAGGACGGTGGCCTTGCTGCGCTGCGGGGTCTCCTCGCGGCGCACCATCAGCTCGCCGTAGCGGGCGGTGGAGCGCCAGTGGACCCGGCGCAGGTCGTCGCCGCGCCGGTAGGTACGGGGGATCACGTCGTCGTCGCCGGACAGCGCGAGCGAGCGGCGGGTGCCCTCGCCGTAGCCGTTGGCCTCGCCGGTCATCCGGACCGCGGGCAGGGGCTCGGTGCGGGGGACGACGGTGAGGGTGTCGTAGGCGCTGAAGGACCGGGTGAGCTCGACCAGCCCGAAGGGGTCGGTCAGCCGGAGCTGGAGCGGGCCCAGGGGGTAGCGGCCGCGCAGATCGGAGCGGACCCGGTAGGAGACCTCGCGCTTGCCGCCGGCCTCGACCCGGTCCAGCACGAAGCGCGGCCGGGGTCCCAGTACGTAGGGCACCCGGTCCTGGAGCATCAGCAGCCCCGTGGGGACCCGGGAGACGTTCTCCAGCCGGAGCTGGACGCGGGCCTCGCCGCCGGCGGGCACCCGCGGCGGGGTCAGCCGCCGGTCGCCGGTGACCCGGTGGCGGGTGCGGTGCAGGGTCAGGACGCAGATCAGGGGCAGGGCGACGAGCAGCAGGCCGACGCGGAGCAGCTGGCCCTGGCCGAGTACGTACGCGCACCCGGCGGCGGCGGCTCCGGCGGCCAGGAACGAGCGGCCCCGGGTGGTCAGACCGGCCAGCGAGGCGCGCAGCCCGCCCGGGTCCCTCACCTGCCCGCCGGCGCCGCGCGGGGCACCGGCGCCCATCAGAAGCCCCGGATGCCCGCGCCGGGCGGCATCTCGCCGCGGGCGTGCGCGGCGGGGACGGGGGTGCGCTGGAGTATGTCCTGGACGACCTGCTCGGCGGTGCGCCGGTTGAGCTGTGCCTGCGCGGTGGGCAGCAGCCGGTGCGCGAGGACGGGCGCGGCCAGCTGCTGGACGTCGTCGGGCAGCACGTAGTCCCGGCCGGCCAGGGCGGCGGCGGCCTTCACTGCGCGCAGCAGGTGCAGGGTGGCGCGGGGCGAGGCGCCCAGGCGCAGGTCCGGGTGGCTGCGGGTGGCGGAGACCAGGTCGACGACGTAGCGGCGGACGGGCGGGGCGACGTACACCTCGCGGACGGCCTCGATGAGCTTGACGACGTCGTGGGCGTGCGCGACGGCGGTGAGGTCGTCGAGGGGGGAGACCCCGCCGTGGACGTCGAGCATCTGGAGCTCGGCCTCGGGGCTGGGGTAGCCGACGGAGACGCGGGCCATGAACCGGTCGCGCTGGGCCTCGGGGAGGGGGTAGGTGCCCTCCATCTCGACCGGGTTCTGGGTGGCGACCACCATGAAGGGGCTGGGCAGGGCGTAGGTGGTGCCGTCGATGGTGACCTGGCGCTCCTCCATCGACTCCAGCAGCGCCGACTGCGTCTTGGGCGAGGCGCGGTTGATCTCGTCACCGATGACGATCTGCGCGAAGATCGCGCCCGGCTTGAACTCGAACTCGCGGCGCTGCTGGTCGTAGATGCTGACGCCGGTGATGTCGGACGGCAGCAGGTCCGGGGTGAACTGGATGCGCTGGACCGAGCAGTCGATGGACTTGGCGAGCGTCTTGGCCAGCATGGTCTTGCCCACGCCGGGAACGTCCTCGATCAGCAGGTGGCCCTCGGCGAGGAGCACGGTCAGGGCGAGCCGGACGACCTCGGGCTTCCCCTCGATCACGCCCTCGACCGACTGGCGGATCCGCTCGGCCGTGCTGGTCAGATCAGCGAGGCTCGCTCGGTCGTCGTACGTGGTCACCTGGTTCTCCTCGGCCCTTTCCCAGGGCCGACGCTCTTGGCGCATGAACCGGCCCACCCCGAAACACGGACGCCGTTCCGGAGGGATTCCGGGGGGCGTCCCCCCGCATTCTTGACGCCGTCACGGCCCGGTGTCACTCACGAGGCGGGATCGATCTCCCGCAGTAGCCCCGTGTGCACGTCGAAGACGAAGCCTCGCACATCGTCCTTGTGGGGCAGGAAGGGGTTGGTGCGCACGCGCTGCATGGACTGGCGGACGTCCTGGTCCACGTCGCGGAAGGCCTCGACGGCCCAGGCGGGGCGCTGGCCGACCTCGTCCTCCAGCTCGTGCCGGAAGTCCTCGGTCAGGCTTTCGAGGCCGCAGCCGGTGTGGTGGATGAGTATCACCGTGCGGGTGCCCAGGGCGCGCTGGCTGATGGTGAGCGAGCGGATGGTGTCGTCGGTGACCACGCCGCCGGCGTTGCGGATGGTGTGGCAGTCGCCCAGCTCCAGGCCGAGGGCCTTGTGGAGGTCGAGGCGGGCGTCCATACAGGCCACGACGGCGACGTGGAGGACCGGGCGGGCGTCCATGCCGGGGTCGGTGAACTCCTCGGCGTACCGGCGGTTCGCTTCCACGAGGCGGTCGGTGACGGAGTCGCGGCCGGATGCCTCGGCGGCGGGGCTGGCGGGCAGGGATGCGGAAGTCGTCATGGTTACGACGTTAGTGGTCACAGCGCGGTGTGGCATGGAGTGAGGGGGGACAAAGAAGGTCAACGAGCCTTGTTGTGAGCTAACCCACAGGGGTGAGGCGGGCGCCCCCAACCGGGTGATTCGGGGCTTTTGCGTGTTCCCTGCGGGTGGGGCGCACCGGGCGCGGGGCGGTTCGTTGACCGCGGCGACCGTTGCACTAAAGTGACGCGAACCGGCCGGAGCCCGGCCCTCACCCGGCCGCCCGGCCCCCTGGTAAAACTCCGCGTGCGCGGCGCGGCGTACGCCTGCCGCGCCGTTATCTGAGAGGGCGCTTTGACTAGCGAGTCCCGACATGTCCCGGTGATGCTCCAGCGGTGCCTGGACCTGTTGGCCCCGGCGCTGGAGAGGCCGGGGGCCGTAGTCGTCGACTGCACCCTCGGCCTCGGCGGCCACAGCGAGGCCCTGCTGACCCGGTTCCCCGAGGCCCACCTGATCGGCCTGGACCGCGACAAGGAGGCCCTGCGGCTCTCCGGCGAGCGCCTCGCGCCGTTCGGCGACCGGGCCACCCTCGTCCACGCGATCTACGCCGACCTCGCCGAGGTGCTCGACGGCCTGGGGATCCCGGCCGTCCAGGGCATCCTCTTCGACCTGGGCGTCTCCTCCATGCAGCTCGACGAGGCCGACCGCGGGTTCGCCTACGCGCAGGACGCGCCGCTGGACATGCGCATGGACCAGACGACCGGCATCAGCGCCGCCGAGGTCCTCAACACCTACGCCCCCGGCGAGCTGGTGCGCATCCTGCGCCAGTACGGCGAGGAGAAGCAGGCGAAGCGGATCGTCTCGGCGGTCGTGCGGGAGCGGGAGAAGGAGCCCTTCAGCAACAGCGCGCGGCTGGTGGAGCTGATCCGGGACGCGCTGCCGCAGGCCGCCAAGCGCACGGGCGGCAACCCCGCCAAGCGGACCTTCCAGGCCCTGCGCATCGAGGTCAACGGCGAGCTCTCCGGGCTGGAGCGCGCCATTCCGGCGGCGGTCGACCGGATCGCGGTCGGCGGGCGGATCGCGGTGCTCTCGTACCACTCGCTGGAGGACCGGCTGGTCAAGCAGGTCTTCGCGGCGGGCGCCACCTCCACGGCCCCGCCCGGACTGCCGGTCGTACCCGAGAAGTACCAGCCGAAGCTGAAGCTCCTGACGCGCGGGGCGGAGCTGCCCACCGAGGAGGAGATCGCCGAGAACCGGCGGGCCGCCCCGGCCCGGTTCCGCGGCGTCGAGCGCATCCGCGAGGCGCGGCTGTGACCCCGGCGGGCCGCTTCCCGGGCGGCAAGGCCGGCAGGGCGGCCCGCCTCGTCCGGGTGCGGCCCGCCGCCGCCACGGCGGGGCAGGCGGCCCGGATGCCGTTCGTCCTGCTGGTGGTGGCGCTCCTCGGCGGCGGGCTGATCAGCCTGCTGCTGCTGAACTCCGCCCTCAACCAGGGCTCCTTCCAGCTGACCAGGCTGAAGAAGGAGACCACCGCCCTGACGGACGAACAGCAGGCGCTCCAGCGGGACGTCGACGGCTACTCCGCCCCGGACGCGCTCCAGCGCCGGGCGCACGAGCTGGGGCTGGTGCCGGGCGGCAGCCCCGTCTTCATCGGCTCCGACGGCAAGGTCGCCGGCGCCCCCACCCCCGCGGAGGCGCCGCCCGCGCCCGCGCCCCCGGCCGCCGCGCCGAGCCCGGTGCCGTCCCCGTCCCCGTCCGCGTCCGGCGGGGCCGGGGCGCCAGCGCCCGCCACCGGCCAGCCCGTGCCCCCGCCGGCCCAGCCGCAGCCCACCCCGACCCCAGGCAGGTGACGTCGTGACGCGGATCCCCGCGGGGCACCTCCCCGCCCCGCCCTTCGCCCGTTCCCCGGGCCCCACCCGGACCCGCGCCTCAAGCGCCGGCGGGGCCGGGAGGGGGCCCGCCCGTCAGGTGGTGGGCGCACCCCACGACCCGGCGCTCCGCGCCCGCGGGACCGCACCGGCC
>NZ_JBFRER010000220.1:0-5651 GCF_052114405.1 Streptomyces sp. M-16
AGGCGGCGCTGCGCGCCCGCGCCGAGGCCGCCCCCGCCAGCGACGAGCGCGCCGCGGGCCTGGCCCGGCTCGGCGAGATCCGGGCCTCCGCGGACGCGCACGCCGTCTCCGCGGCGGGTTCGGGCCTGCCGGACGCCGTACGGGCCGCGGCCCGCCACGTCCTGGACGAGGCGGCCCGGCACGATCCGCCGCTGGCCCTGGACTACCTGGCCCTGGTGGACCCGCAGGACTTCACCGACGTCGGCCCCGATTTCACCGGTCGGGCCGTGCTGGCCGTCGCGGCGAAGGTCGGCGCGACCCGGCTGATCGACAACATCCCATTGGAGTTCGGAGCACACGCGTGAGCACCACAGGCAGAGGCATCCCGGCGGACGGCACCGGCGGCACCGGCATACGGCTGCACGCCCCCGCCCCCGGCTGGGCCGTCGAGGCGGACGTCGTGGTCGTCGGCTCGGGCGTCGCGGGCCTGACCGCCGCGCTGCGCTGCGCCGCCGCGGGCCGCCGTACGGTCGTGGTCACCAAGGCGCGCCTGGACGACGGCTCCACCCGCTGGGCCCAGGGCGGCATCGCCGCGGCCCTCGGCGAGGGCGACACGCCCGAGCAGCACCTGGACGACACCCTCGTCGCGGGTGCGGGCCTGTGCGACGAGGCGGCCGTACGGCTCCTGGTCACCGAGGGCCCGGACGCGGTGCGCCGGCTCATCGCGACCGGCGCCGTCTTCGACACCTCCACCGACACCGGCGAGATAGAGCTGACCCGCGAGGGCGGCCACCACCGCCGCCGCATCGCGCACGCCGGCGGCGACGCCACCGGCGCCGAGATCTCCCGCGCCCTGGTCGAGGCCGTCCACGCGGCGGGCATCCGGACCGTCGAGAACGCGCTCGTCCTGGACCTCCTCCAGGACGCGGGGGGCCGCACCGCCGGTGTCACCCTGCACGTCATGGGCGAGGGCCAGCACGACGGCGTCGGCGCCGTCCACGCGCCCGCCGTGATCCTCGCGACCGGCGGCATGGGCCAGGTGTTCTCCGCCACCACCAACCCGTCGGTGTCCACCGGCGACGGCGTCGCACTGGCACTGCGCGCCGGGGCCGAGGTGTCCGACCTCGAATTCGTCCAGTTCCACCCCACCGTCCTCTTCCTCGGGCCCGACGCCGAGGGCCAGCAGCCCCTGGTCTCGGAGGCCGTCCGCGGCGAGGGCGCCCACCTGGTCGACGCCGACGGCGTCCGCTTCATGGTGGGGCAGCACGAGCTCGCCGAACTGGCCCCGCGCGACATCGTCGCCAAGGGCATCACGCGCCGCATGCAGGAGCGCGGCACGCTGCACATGTACCTGGACGCCCGGCACTTCGGCGCCGAGATGTGGGAACAGCGCTTCCCGACGATCCTGGCCGCCTGCCGCGCCCACGGCATCGACCCGGTGACCGAGCCGATCCCGGTCGCGCCCGCCGCGCACTACGCCTCCGGCGGCGTACGCACCGACCTGCACGGCCGCACCACCGTCCCCGGCCTGTACGCGTGCGGCGAGGTCGCCTGCACCGGCGTGCACGGGGCGAACCGGCTGGCCTCCAACTCCCTGCTGGAGGGCCTGGTCTTCGCCGAGCGGATCGCCGACGACATCCTGGACCGCGCCCCCGCCGGCATCGGACCGGGCATCCCGGTCCCCGCGACCGGCCCGCTCCAGCCCGCCGAGGCGCGCTACGAGATCCAGCGCATCATGACGCAGGGCGCGGGCGTCCTGCGCTCCGCCGAGTCCCTGAGCACGGCGGCGGCCGCGCTGGAGACCCTCTACACGACGGCCCTGGGCGAGCTGGAGGCCCACGGCAAGACCGCCGTCCCGGGCGTGGAGACCTGGGAGGCGACCAACCTGCTGTGCGTGGCCCGGGTCCTGGTCGCCGCCGCGCAGCGGCGCGCCGAGACCCGCGGCTGCCACTGGCGCGAGGACCACCCCGACCGGGACGACGCCGCCTGGCGCCGTCACCTCGTCGTCCGCCTGTCGGCGACCGAGCGGCGGGCCCTGGTCGTCGTCCCCACCGACTCCGCGGACTTCCCGTCCGTGGACGTCCCCCTCACCCCCCAGAGCCTGGAGCAGTGACCGTGAGCACCCCCGAACTCCCCCTGATCGACCAGAACGAAGGCGGCTGCGGCGACGACTGCGGCTGCGGCGAGGGCGAGGAGACCGGCCTCGACCCGGCGCTGGCCCAGCTGCTGGTGGACGCGGGCCTGGACCCGATCGAGGTCGAGGACATCGCGCACATGGCGTTGTCCGAGGACCTGGACGGCGGGGTCGACGTCACCACCGTCGCCACCGTCCCCGAGGACGCCGAGGCCGTCGCGGACTTCGTGGCCCGCGAGGCCGGCGTCGTGGCCGGGCTGCGCATCGCCGAGGCCGTGTTCTCCGTGGTGTGCACCGAGGCCTTCGAGGTCGAGCGGCACGCCGAGGACGGCGACAGGGTCGAGGACGGGCAGCTGCTGCTGTCCGTCCGCGCCCGCACCCGCGACCTGCTGACCGCCGAGCGCAGCGCCCTGAACATCCTGTGCCGCCTCTCCGGCATCGCGACCGCCACCCGCCGCTGGTCCGACGTCCTGGAGGGCACGAAGGCGAGGGTCCGCGACACCCGCAAGACCACGCCGGGCCTGCGCTCCCTGGAGAAGTACGCGGTCCGCTGCGGCGGCGGCGTCAACCACCGCATGTCCCTGTCGGACGCGGCCCTGGTCAAGGACAACCACGTCGTCGCCGCGGGCGGCGTCGCCCAGGCCTTCAAGGCCGTCCGCGAGGCCTTCCCGGACGTTCCCGTCGAGGTCGAGGTCGACACCATGCACCAGGTCCGCGAGGTCGTGGACGCGGGCGCCGACCTGATCCTGCTCGACAACTTCACCGTCCCGGAGACCGAGGAGGCCGTCACCATCGTGGCCGGCCGCGCCGTCCTGGAGTCCTCGGGCCGCCTCACCCTGGACACCGCCCGCGCCTACGCCGAGACCGGCGTGGACTACCTGGCGGTGGGCGCCCTCACGCACTCCTCGCCGGTCCTCGACATCGGTCTCGACCTGCGCGAGGCGGTGTAAGCGGTGCTGCTCACCATCGACGTGGGCAACACCCACACGGTCCTGGGCCTGTTCGACGGGGACGAGATCGTCGAGCACTGGCGCGTCTCGACCGATCCGCGCAGGACGGCCGACGAGCTGGCCGTCCTGATGCAGGGCCTGATGGGAATGCACCCGATGCTCGGCAACGAGCTCGGCGACGGGATCCACGGCATCGCGATCTGCGCCACGGTGCCGTCGGTCCTGCACGAGCTGCGCGAGGTCACCCGCCGTTACTACGGCGACGTCCCGGCGGTGCTGGTCGAGCCCGGCGTCAAGACGGGCGTGCCGATCCTGATGGACAACCCGAAGGAGGTCGGCGCGGACCGCATCATCAACGCGGTGGCCGCCGTCGAGCTGTACGGGGGACCGGCGATCGTCGTCGACTTCGGCACGGCGACCACCTTCGACGCGGTCTCCGCGAAGGGCGAGTACGTCGGCGGGGTGATCTCCCCGGGCATCGAGATCTCGATGGAGGCGCTCGGCGTGCGCGGCGCCCAGCTCCGCAAGATCGAGCTGGCCCGTCCGCGCAACGTGATCGGCAAGTCCACGGTCGAGGCGATGCAGTCGGGCGTGGTCTACGGTTTCGCGGGCCAGGTCGACGGGATCGTCACGCGCATGGCCAAGGAGCTCGCCGGGCCCGCGGGAGACCCGGCGGACGTCCGCGTCATCGCCACCGGGGGACTGGCGCCGATCGTCCTCGGCGAGGCGTCGGTGATCGACGACCACGAGCCGT
Source organism: Streptomyces sp. M-16 (assembly GCF_052114405.1). Taxonomy (NCBI): domain Bacteria; kingdom Bacillati; phylum Actinomycetota; class Actinomycetes; order Kitasatosporales; family Streptomycetaceae; genus Streptomyces; species Streptomyces sp. M-16. Next base: position 3,818 of record NZ_JBFRER010000220.1, read on the forward strand.
GGCTGACGCTGATCGGCCTGCGGCTGGTCTACGAGCGCAACGCGCCGAACTTCGAGTGACGGCGGCGGCCTCCGCCCGCACGGGCGGAGGCACGCACGGGCGGAGGCACGCACCGTCAGGTCGAATCCTCAGCTTCAACCTGATCGGTTAGCTTGTCGGCGTCGGACGCTCGCAGGAGCACCGCCGAGACGGCACAGGACGGCCCAAATGCCCCGTGTTTCACCGTACTTGCAGGTGGTCGACTCGCTCCGGGCCCGCATAGAGGCGGGCGAGTGGGCGGTCGGCGACAAGCTCCCCTCCCGCGCCCGCTTCGCGGACGAATACGCCGTCGGGCAGAGCGTCACCCAGCGGGCGATGGAGCAGTTGATCATCGAGGGCTTCCTCGAAGGCCGGGCCGGCTCCGGCACCTACGTGCGCACCCCGCGCCGGCGCATGCGGATGCTCCGCACCCGCCGCCGCGTGCCCGGCGCCGGCAACACCTTCCGCTCCGAGGCCGCCGCGCACGGCATCGCCGCGTCCTGGGACTCCCGGACCGTCCCGCAGGCCCCGGCGCCCGAACGCATCGCCGCCCGGCTGGCCATCGCGCCCGGTGCCCCCTGCGTGATGACCCGCTACGAGTTCATGGCCGACGGCAGCCCCGCCGAACTCTCCGAGTCCTGGGAGCCGTTGGAGATCACCTCGGGCACCCCGATCGTGCTGCCCGAGGAGGGCGAGATGCGCGGCGCCGGGGTCGTGGCGCGGATGCGGTCCATCGGCATCACCGTGACCTCCGTGGTGGAGGTCCCGCGGCCCTCCCGCGCCGACCAGCACCAGGCCAACCTCCTCGGGATCAGCCTCGGTTCGCTGATCACCGAGATCGAGCGCACGTACATCGACGTCGACGGCCGCCCGGTGGAGACCGCCGACCTCGTCATCCCCGACTCCCGCTACGAGATCGCGTACGCCTTCCCCGTGGACTGAGATCCGGCCGTGATTTCCGCGCGATTTTTCACGGAAATGGCTGGAGTACGCCTCCGGCGGGGATAGCGTCGCGCTGGAGAGACCGCGGTCCACGAGGCCGCGACCCCGTTCACGGCGGAGGAGACACCATGACCGCTAACGCCCGGCCCGACTGGCGGAAGTCGTCCCACTGCGGCGAGGGAGACGCCTGCGTCTACGTGGCGGCCGCCCCCGGCACGCTCGTCCGGGTGGCCGACCGGGCCGACCCCGCGCACCTGGTGATGGCCACCACCCACGCCGCCTGGGCCGACTTCGTCCGCTCCGTGAAGCGGACCGGCTGAACGGGGCGGCGCGGCCCTCCGCCGCGCCGCGATCCCGCACTATCAGGGGATTTTGTCCGATTAGCGCGTATCTTCGGCCCATGCCCACGCCCTACGGATCCCGCGGCGGCATGGCGTTCGGCGCCGCCGAGCTGCACGTGCTCAGGCGCCTCCTCGCCCACGCCCTCCAGCCCTCCACGGCCCCCCTGACGCCCTCCGAGGTCCAGGACTGCCTGCGCCTCGCCGCGTCGGTGGACGAAGCGGTCCTGGAGGCGGGCCGGCTCAGAGCGTTCCTGCTCGACGATCTCGCCCGCTACCGGGATGCCCTGCCCGGCAGCCTCTCCGGCTATCTGGAGCTGCTCCAGGACGCCCTGGCCGCCGGTTACGAGCCACGGCCCGACGACCTCGCCGCCCTGCGCGCCCTGCGGGCCAACCCGGTCGCCGCCGCCGTCCTGGAGCGCGCCCAGGGCGTCGCCGAGCGCTCCGTGCGCCGCAGGCTCCGTACCGCCCCCGCGCCCCGCACCCGCCTGCTCGCCCTGGCCGGCGGCCGCGGGGAGCCCCGCGCGGCGGACTCC
>NZ_JBFRER010000221.1:0-5635 GCF_052114405.1 Streptomyces sp. M-16
AACCCGGCCAGCAGGTCCCGTCCCGTACCTCTTCCTCCGAGGCCTCCACCGCCACCATCACACCCCCGGCCGGGAGGGCCTGCATCAGCCGGCCGCGCGCCGCCACCAGCCGGGCCGCGTCGTCGAGGGAGAACACACCCGCCACGTGCGCGGCCGCGAACTCACCCACCGAATGACCCGCCAGGAAGTCCGGACGGACACCCCACGACTCCACCAGCCGGAACAGGGCCACCTCGACCGCGAACAGGGCGGGCTGCGCGTATCCGGTCTGGTTCAGGAGCTCGGCGTCGTCGCCGAACACCACGTCCCGCACGGGCCGTTCGAGGTGTGCGTCCAGTGCGGAGCAGACCGTGTCGAAGGCCTCCGTGAACACCGGGAAGGCCTCGTACAGTTCACGCCCCATCCCGAGCCGCTGACCGCCCTGCCCCGAGAACAGGAACGCCACCGTCTGCCGGGGCACCACGACGCCCGTCACCACGCCGGCGCTCCCGGCATCACCTGCGGGGGCGTCCTGCGCGAGCAGTTCCAGAGCCCGGCGCAGTCCCCCCCGGTCCGATGCCACGATCGCCGCCCGGTGGTCCAGGGCCGCCCGGGTCGTCGCCGTCGACAGGCCCAGGTCGGCCAGGGACTCGTCGGGGTTGTCCTGCGCATGGCGCAGGAGACGTGCGGCCTGGCCGCGCAGCGCGGCCTCGTTCTTCCCGGAGAGCAGTACGGGCGTCGCGCGCGCCGGGTGCTCCGGCGGCGCGTTCTCGCCGCCGGCCGGACCCGGCTCCGGCCGCGGGGGCTGCTCGATGACGACGTGGGCGTTGGTGCCACTGAAGCCGAACGAAGAGACCGCCGCCCGTCGGGGGCGGCCGTCGTGTTCCGCCCACTCCACGGGCTCGGTCAGGAGGCGTACGGTTCCGGACGACCAGTCGACGTGCGGGGTCGGCGCGTCCACGTGCAGGGTCCTGGGCAGGACGCCGTGCCGCATCGCCTCGACCATCTTGATGATCCCGCCCACCCCGGCCGCCGCCTGGGTGTGCCCGATGTTCGACTTGAGGGAGCCCAGCCACAGCGGCCGGTCGGCGGAGCGCCCCTGCCCGTACGTGGCCAGCAGCGCCTGCGCCTCGATCGGGTCGCCCAGTGTCGTGCCCGTGCCGTGCGCCTCCACCGCATCCACGTCGGTGGCCGACAGGCCGGCGTCCGTGAGGGCCTGGCGGATCACGCGCTGCTGCGAAGGACCGTTCGGGGCGGTGAGGCCGTTCGAGGCGCCGTCCTGGTTGACCGCGCTGCCCCGGACCACCGCCAGCACCGGGTGCCCGTTGCCCCGGGCGTCGGAGAGCCGCTCCACCAGCAGCATGCCCAGCCCCTCGCCCCAGCCGGTGCCGTCGGCGGCGGCCGCGAAGGGCTTGCAGCGGCCGTCGGCGGCCAGTCCGCGCTGGCGGCTGAAGTCGACGAAGGACGTCGGGGTGAGCATCGCGGTCACGCCGCCCGCGAGCGCCAGGTCGCACTCGCCCCGCCGCAGCGCCTGCACGGCGAGGTGCAGCGCGACCAGGGAGGAGGAGCAGGCGGTGTCGACGGTCACGGCCGGCCCTTCCAGGCCGAAGGTGTACGACACCCGTCCGGAGACGACGCTCGCCGCGCTGCCCGTGCCGATGTATCCGTCGACGTCCTCCACGGCCTGCTGGAGCACCGATGTGTGGTCGTGGTACATCACACCCGTGAACACGCCGGTGCGGCTGCCCTTGAGGGCCGTGGGGTCGATGCCGGCCCGTTCGAACGTCTCCCAGCAGGACTCCAGCAGGAGGCGTTGCTGGGGGTCCATGGTGAGTGCCTCACGAGGTGATATCTCGAAGAGGCCCGCGTCGAAGAGGTCGATCCCGTCGAGGAACCCGCCTTCCCGGACGTGGCTGGTGCCACGGGTGTCCGGGTCGGGGTCGTAGAGGGATTCGAGGTCCCAGCCACGGTCGCCGGGGAATGGCGTGATGGCGTCGCCGCCGTCCGTCAGGAACTGCCACAGGCCCTCGGGTGACGTGATGCCGCCGGGGAACCGGCAGCTCATCGCGACGATGGCGATCGGCTCGTGCTGTGCCGCGTCGAGGTCCCGCAGCCGCTCTCGGGCCTCGTGGAGATCCGCCGATACCCGCTTGAGGAAGTAGCGCAGCTTTTCCTCGTTGTTGTTCGCCTGGAGGTCAGACACCTGAGTCACCTTTTACGTCGAGCCGGTGGGGCCGGAAGCCGGCAGATGGGCTGTGCGGGGCGGGTCGCCGCCCACTCCGCGGTTCAGGAGATTCCGAATTCCTTGCCGAGGAAGTCGAACATCTCGTCGTCCGTGGCGGCGTGGAGTCCGTCCGCCACGTCCACGGGGCCGGTGGCGTCCGAGGTCCGCGACGCTTCCCGCGCCGTGCCCCCTCCGGCCGTGCCGGTGGTCGCGGCCCACTGGTCTAGGAGGTCCCGCAGGCGCGAGGTGATGGCGTCGCCGCCTTCCCCGCCGGCCGCCGCCGTGTTCCGCAGCGCCGTCTCGATCCGGTCGAGTTCGGCGAGCATCCCGGCGACGCCCGGGGCGGGCGGGGCCGCCTCGGTCTTGAGGTACTCGACGAGTTCGGCCGGGGTCGGGTAGTCGAAGACGAGCGTGGGAGGCAGCCGCAGCCCGGTGTCCTTGCCCAGCCGGTTGCGGAACTCGACCGCGGTCAAGGAGTCGAACCCGAGGTCCCGCAGGGCCTGACCGGGCCGGACCGCCCGGGGCGACGCGAGGTCGAGGACCGCGGCGACGTGCTCGCACACCAGGTCGAGCAGCGTCTTGCGCTGTTCGGCCTCGGTGAGACCGGCCAGACGCGCCGACAGTTCCCGCTGCCCGGCCTCGGTCGCGCCGGTCCCCGTACCGGTGCCCGGGGCTCCGTACCCGGCCGCGCCCGCGGCCGTCCGCCGGGCCGGAACCCGGACGAGCGAGGTGAGCAGGGCCGGCAGTGCGCCGGCCGCGGCCTGAGCGCGGAGTTCCGCCTGGTTCAGCCGTACGGGCACCACCGTGCTCTGGGGCTGGGCCGTCGCGGCGTCGAAGAGGCCGAGGGCCTCTTCGGTGGCCAGGGGCAGCACCCCGCCGCGGGCCATCCGGCCGCGGTCCGCGTCGCTCAGCGCGCCGGTGATCCCGCTGCTCTCGGCCCACAGCCCCCAGGCCAGCGATACGGCGGGCAGGCCCGCCGCCCGGCGCTGCTGGGCGAGGGCGTCCAGGAAGGAGTTGGCGGCGGCGTAGTTGCCCTGGCCCGCCGCGCCGAAGACACCGGCGGCGGAGGAGAAGAGGACGAACGCGGACAGTTCCATGTCCCGGGTGAGTTCGTCCAGGTGCAGGGCCGCGTCGACCTTGGGCCGGAACACCCGGTCGATCCGCTCCGCGGTCAGGCCGGTGACGATGCCGTCGTCGGTCACTCCGGCCACGTGCACCACCCCGGTCAGGGGGTGTTCGGCGGGTATCTCCGCAAGCAGCCGCGACAGCGCCTCGCGGTCGGCCACGTCGCAGGCGGCCACGGTGACCCGGGCCCCGCGTTCGGCGAGTTCCGCCTCCAGTTCGGCCATGCCCGCCGCCCGGGGGCCTCTCCGGCTGACGAGCAGCAGGTCGCGGACGCCGTGGGCGGTGACCAGGTGCCGTGCGACGTGGCGCCCCAGCAGGCCCGAGGCGCCGGTGACCAGCACCGTGCCGGCGGCGGTGAACGCGGGGGGCGTTTCACCGAGGGAGGCCGGGGTCTCGGCCCGCGCCAGCCGTGGCACGAGTACCGACCCGCCGCGTACGGCGAACTGTTCCTCGCCCGAGGCCAGCAGTGCGGGCAGCGCCCGCATCGAGGCGGCGTCGCGGTCGAGGTCGACCAGGACGAACCGGCCGGGGTTCTCCGACTGCGCCGAGCGCACCAGGCCCCAGACGGCGGCCTGCGCCGGGTCGACCTCCTTGTCCTGGTCCTCCTGGTCCCGGTCCTTGGCGACGACGGCGTTGGCGGTGAGGACGACCAGCCGGGTCCCGGCGTTCCGGTCGTCGGACAGCCAGTGCTGGAGGAGTTCCAGCGTGCGGTGCGCGGTCTCGTGGGCGTGGGCCACCGGATGGTCGCCGTCCGGGTGCACGTCGACGGCCGCGAGCACGACTCCCGGCAGCGCCGCCGCGCCGTCCGGACCGGGGCGGTACGAGACGTTCATGCCGGAGTCCTCCAGCGCGGCGCGCAGACCGTCGTCGCCGCCGATGAGGGTCCACTGCTCGCCCGGTCCACTCACGGGGTCCTCCGAGGTACGGGGAAGGGCGGTCCAGTCGACGCGGTAGAGGGAGTCGTACGGTCCGTGCTCGCGGCCGGCCCGGGCGAGTTGCTCCGCCGAGACGGGGCGCARCACCAGGGAGTCGACCGAGGCCACGGGCCGGCCCGCCGCGTCGGTCGCCAGCAGGGCCACCGCGTCCGCTCCGGCCGGAGTGATCCTGACCCGCAGGGCCGTGGCGCCGGTGGCGTGCACCGTCACCCCGCTCCAGGCGAACGGGATCCGTCCGTGTCCGGCGTCGGGCAGCAGGCCGCCGAGGCCGATCGCGTGCAGCGCCGAGTCGAGCAGCGCCGGGTGGATCCCGAAGCCGCCCGTTTCCGTGCCGTCGGGCAGCCGTACTTCGGCGAACACCTCGTCGCCGCGCCGCCACAGGGCGTGAAGGCCCTGGAACACCGGTCCGTAGCCGAAGCCGAGGCCGGCCAGCCGCTCGTACGCTCCGCCGGTGTCCAGGCGGTCGGCCCCGGGGGCGGGCCAGACCGCGAGGTCGTGCGGCTGCCCTTCCGGGGCCTGTGGCCGCGCGTCCACGGACACGACACCGGTGGCGTGGCGGGTCCACGGTTCGACGGCGTCGGCGCTCTCGGGACGCGAGTACACGTTGACGGCACGGTGCCCGGTCGCGTCCGGGCCGCCGACGACGGCCTGGAGGCGTACGGCGGCTTGCTCGCGCAAGACGAGCGGGGCGCCGAGGGTCAGCTCGTCCACGCGGTCGCAACCCACCTCTTCGGCGGCCCGCAGTGCGAGGTCGACCAGGGCGGTGCCCGGCAGCAGGATCGTGTCCATGACCGTGTGGTCGCTGAGCCACGGGTGCGTGGCCGGCGACAGCCGTCCGGTGAGCAGGGCCCCCTCACCGTCCGCGAGGGCGACGGCGGCACCCAGCAGGGGGTGCTCGGCCGCCACGAGCCCCGCGGAGGCCACGTCACCGGCGGGGGAACCCGGGGCGAGCCAGTAGCGGCGGCGGTGGAAGGCGTAGGTGGGGAGGTCTACGTGCCGAGCCTCCTGTCCGGCGAAGACGGCGGTCCAGTCGACGGGTACGCCGTGGACGTGGAGGTGGGCGAGGGCGGTGGTGACGGCCAGGTCCTCGGCGCGGTCGGCGCGCAGGAGGGGGACGGTGACCGCGTGCTCGTCCAGGGAGTCCTGGGCCATGGCGGTCAGGACACCGCCGGGACCGACCTCCAGGAAGGTGCGGACGCCCAGGTCGGCGAGGGAGGCGACGGCGTCGGCGAAGCGGACGGCCTCGCGGACGTGGCGCACCCAGTAGTCGACCGAGCAGAACTCCTCCGCCGACACCGTCCGGCCCGTCAGGGCCGAGACGACCGGAACGCGCGGCGCTCCGAAGGAAACACCGTCCACGACGGCCCGGAAG
>NZ_JBFRER010000222.1:0-5581 GCF_052114405.1 Streptomyces sp. M-16
CTCACCCTGTTCGGTGCCCTGCCCGTCTACCGGCGGGTGGCCGAGGAGAGCCCGCACGGCGAGGGCTCCATCGCCATGCTGGAGCGGCTGCTCACGTTCTGGAAGGGGAAGCTGTTCGTCCTGACCCTGCTCGGGTTCGCGGCGACCGACTTCCTGATCACCATCACYCTCTCGGCCGCCGACGCGACCGCGCACCTGGTGGAGAACCCGCACCTCACGAGCACCCTGCACGGCCACGAGGTCCCGATCACCCTGCTCATGATCGCCCTGCTGGGCGCGGTGTTCCTGAAGGGGTTCAGCGAGGCCATCGGGGTGGCCGTGGTACTCGTCGCCACCTATCTCGGCCTGAACGTGGTCGTCGTGGCGGTCGGTCTGTGGCAGGTCGCCACCGAGCCGCACGTCGTCGCCGACTGGACGCAGGCCCTCACCGCCGAGCACGGCAACCCGTTCATGATGATCGCCATCGCGCTGGTCGTCTTCCCCAAGCTGGCCCTCGGCCTCTCCGGTTTCGAGACCGGCGTCGCGGTCATGCCGCACGTGCACGGCGACCCCGACGACACCGCGTCCCGGCCGGCCGGACGGATCCGCGGCACGAAGAAGCTGCTGACCACGGCCGCCGTGATCATGAGCGTCTTCCTGATCTGCTCCAGCTTCGTCACCACGCTGCTGATCCCCGCCGACGAGTTCAAGGCGGGCGGCGAGGCCAACGGCCGCGCGCTCGCCTACCTCGCCCACGAGCACCTCGGCTCCGCCTTCGGCACCGTCTACGACGTCTCGACCATCCTCATCCTGTGGTTCGCGGGCTCCTCCGCCATGGCGGGCCTGCTCAACCTGATGCCGCGCTACCTGCCCCGCTACGGCATGGCTCCGCACTGGGCCCGCGCCCTGCGCCCGATGGTCATCGTCTTCACCCTCATCGCCTTCCTGGTGACCTGGCTGTTCGACGCCGACGTCGACGCCCAGGGCGGCGCCTACGCCACCGGCGTGCTGGTGCTGATCACCTCGGCCGCCGTGGCCGTGACCATCGCCGCCAAGCGGGCGGGGGAGCGAGGCTGGACCATCGGCTTCGGGGTCATCTCCGCCGTCTTCGTCTACACCACCGCGGTGAACGTGGTGGAGCGGCCCGACGGCGTGAAGATCGGAGCCTGCTTCATCGCGGGCATCATGGCGCTCTCGCTGCTCTCCCGCCTCGCCCGGGTCTTCGAACTGCGCGTCACGCACGTGGAGCTCGACGACATGGCGCAGCGGTTCGTCCGGGACACCGCCAACCGGACGATACGTTTCATAGCGAACGAGCCCGACCGGCGGGACAAGGCCGAGTACCGGGACAAGGTCGAGCAGATCCGTGAGGACAACGACATCCCGCCGGGCGACGACGTGCTGTTCGTCGAGGTCACCGTCCTGGACCCGTCCGAGTTCGAATCCGGCCTGAGGGTCCGCGGCGAGGTGCTGCACGACCGCTACCGGGTCCTCACCCTGGAGAGCTCCACCGTCCCCAACGCCCTGGCCGCACTGCTCCTGCACGTGCGCGACGGGACGGGACAGCGCCCGCACATCTACTTCGAGTGGACCGAGGGCAACCCGATGGCCAACTTCCTCCGCTTCTTCCTCTTCGGACAGGGCGAGGTCGCCCCCGTCACCCGGGAGGTCATCCGCGCGGCCGAACCCGACCGGGCCCGCCGCCCCCACGTCCACGCCGGCTGACGTACGGCGCTCCGGGCGGCCGGCGCGACGCGGGGGCGGCGGTACGGGACCGCTCAGGCGCCGACGTCCCGGCCGCGGAAGTCCTCCAGGGTCTCGCGCCGGACCAGGAGGCGGGCCGCGCCCCCGTGGACCGCGACGACCGCCGGACGGCCGACGAGGTTGTATCCGGAGGCCATCGACAGCTGGTAGGCGCCCGCCACCGGGACGGCCAGGAGGTCCCCGGGGTGGACGTCGCCGGGCAGCGGCACCCCGGAGGCCAGTACGTCCCCCGCCTCGCAGTGCCGGCCGACGACGGTCGCCGCGCACGGGGCCGCCGTCGAGTGCCGGCCGATCAGGCGGGGGGCGTAGCGCACCCCGTACAGGGCGGGCCGGGGGTTGTCGCTCATGCCCCCGTCCACCGCGACGAACACCGTCGCGCCGGTCCGTTTGACGGCGAGCACCCGGTACAGGGCCACCCCGGCCGGACCGACGAGGGCCCGGCCGGGTTCGACGAGGAGGCGGGGGACGGCCAGCCGGGCGGCCGCGCAGCCCTCGGCGAGCCCGGCGCGCAGCCGCGCGGCCAGGGCGGCGACGTCGAGGACGGCCTCCCCGGGCCGGTAGGCGATGCCGTGGCCGCCGCCCATGTCCAGCTCCGGCAGGACGACCCCGTGCAGGTCCCGGATGTGAGCCAGCAGTCCGACCATCCGGCGCAGGGAGGTCACGTACGGCTTCGCCCCGGTGATCTGGGAGCCGATGTGGCAGTGCAGTCCGGTGAGTTCGAGCCGCGGCTGGCCGAGGATCCGGGCGACGGCGTGCTGTGCCGCCCCGTCGGTGAGCGACAGTCCGAACTTCTGGTCGTCCGTGCCGGTACGGATCTTGTCGTGGCCCCCGGCCGAGACGCCGGGCACCACCCGCACCATCACCCGCTGGCGCTCCCCGGGGCCGACGGCGGCGGCGATCCGGGCTATCTCGGACGCGCTGTCGATGACGATCCGCCCCACGCCGAGCCGCAGCGCCGCCTCCAGGTCGCGGGGCGACTTCGCGTTGCCGTGCAGCACGATCCGCTCGGGCGGGAACCCGGAGGTCACGGCCAGTTCCAGTTCCCCGGCCGAGCAGACGTCCAGGCCCAGACCCTCCTCCCGGACCCAGCGCACCATCGCCCGGGACAGGAACGCCTTCGCGGCGTACAGCACGTCGGCGTCGGGGAAGGCGTCGAGGTAGCTCCGGCAGCGTGCGCGGACCTCGCCCTCGTCCAGCACGTAGACCGGGGTGCCGAAGCGGTCGGCCAGTCCGGCCAGGGGCACCCCGCCGACCGCCACCCCGCCGTGCGGGAGCGGGGCGGTGGAGGCCGGCCAGACGGACAGGTCGTCGGCGTGGGCCGGGGGCGGGGTCGCGGGCGGGGTCGGGGTGGAGACGACGTCGGCGGTCATGGTCTGATCCCCCATCATGCGGTCCGGGCGGTTCCGGCGGCCCGCGTGAGCGGACCGGCGCCGGGGCCCCCGACCGGGGCCGCCGCGACCGGGGGAGCCGTCAGCGTGGGATCGACCGTCAGCAGGGTCACCCCGAGGGGTGCGGCCAGCGCGCGCAGGACGGGCTCGGAGAGCCGGATCCAGGCCTGCGCGGCGCCGAGCGTGACGGACAGCCGCTCCGGGGTGGTGAAGCCGACGGCGGTGCGCTCGCCCAGCGGCGTCCGGAACAGCCGCAGCACCGCGCTCTCGCCTCCCGGCCGGGCCGGCACGTACAGGGGCCCGGCCGGGACCCGTTCCTCGGGCTCGGGGTCGTCGTCGTACAGGAACAGGCACATGGGCCCTCCTCGGGGAACCACGGGTGGCGGGTGGGGCCCCGGACCGCGGGGAGGCGGTCCGGGGCTCGCCCTCGAAGTTATCCCCGAATTCCCTCCCGCTTCTCCCTCCCCTGATGGAGCCTTGACGGCGGGGGCCAGATTCCTGACGGGTTACTGACGCATTGCTGACGCACCCCTGATCGCATTCCGTTGAATGTTCTCCAAAGGCGTGTGAAATCCGCGGGTGGCTGAAATCAGTGTGGTTCTGAGCAGCTCAAATATATGTTTTCGGCCGCGCCCCAGGGGTGGTGGGAGGTGGATTCCGGAGGTGCTGGCATATTTCTCCGATGCTTGCCGTGGCGCGTTCTGGCTTGTAATACTTTTCCTGCGAAAGGCGGTTCCGGGCATCAGGAGAATTGCGGCCCGAGAACTGCTTTTTCGTTCCGTGCACATTCGGCCTATCGCTTCCAGCTCTCGGGAGACACCCATGTCCGACACCGCACCCGACGCCGCCTTCGACCTCCAGGACCTGGAGCTCGACCTCGGCGACCTCAGCGTCACCTCGATGCGCGACACCGCCGCACTGCCCGAAGGCGGTGCGTCCTGGGGTTCGTGTTCCTGCCAGGGCTCCTCCTCCTGCGCCCAGCCCCAGACGGACACCCCGACCGCCTGACCCGGTCGACCGCTGTCCTGAGCCCCACCGCCCACCGACCCCGAGCGTCCAGCCCGCCTCCCGCCTCCCGCCGCACCCCGGTGCGGCGGGAGGCCCGTACGCCACCACCGACAGGAACGGGGGAGCGCCATGCCGCAGGAACCTGCACGGTCACCGGAGCCCCGGCTCGCGGAGGCGCCCGCCGACCCCGAACGCCCGGCCGGCTACCGGGTGCGGTCCGCGCCGTACGCGCTGGTCCGCACCACCGTGCTCACCCACCCGCCCCAGGGGCCCGAAGCGGAGCACTTCCGGGCCCTGCTCGCCCGCCTGCACCGGACCGAAACGCGACTGCTGCGCACCACCGCACCCCTGTGCGACGACCTGCACGACAGCCGGGACGGCCACCCGGCCGAGTTCCACCGCGACGTCGTCCTGCCGCTGCGCCGCGCCCTGCACAACGGGCGCGAACCGCGCCCCGCGCTGCTGGCCCGCCTCGGCGACCTGCCCGAGCGGGTACCCCGCCTCGCCGACTGGACCGCCCTGCGGGCACGCCGCGAAGCCCTCCTCACCGAGCTCGGCGTCGTCGCCGGACCCGCCCTCGCCGCCGAACGCGAGGCCCTGGCGGCCCTGTGCCGCGAACCCGCCCTCGCCAAGGCCGTCGCCCTCACCAGTGCCGACCTCCTGCGCGCCGTACGCAGGGCGGCCGGCGGAGCGGCCGACCGCAAGGCCCGCAAGGAGGAGGCCACCGTGCTGCGCCACGCGCTGCGGGCCTGCACGAAGACCAGCCCGCTGTCCTGGTTCACGGCCGTCGGCTGGGGCGCCCTGCCCTCCGCGCAGGCCGGCCCCCGGTCGTCCTGGGGCGGGCCGCGGCTCCTCGACGGCCCCCTGCACGCGGTGGTCAAGCCCAACCGCACCCTGACGACGGCCCTCACCCTCGCCCTGCTGGACGCCCCGCACCGCCGGGCCGGCCTCCCGCACCGCATCACCAGCTCCGCGCGCACCACCGACGGCCGGGCGGCCTACTCCCGTGACCGGACCGCCTTCGCCGGAGGCCGCTACCTCGTGGCGCGCGAGGACGAGGCGGAGCTGCCGGCCGGCGGCCCCCTGGGCCTGGTCACCGAGCACGCCGCCACCCCGGTGCCCCTCGGGGACCTCGCCGAACGGCTGACCGGGGCCCTGCGGGAGGCGGATCCCGCCGCCGGCACCGCCGCAGAGGCCTACCTCGCCCGCCTGACGGAGGCGGGCCTGTTGGTGCCCGCCGACCCGGTCCCGCCCCAGAGCGCCGACCCGCTCCACGACATCGAGACCTGGCTGCGCCCCGGCGACCCGGCGGACCTCTCCGAGCCGGCCGGGCCCTCCGAGCCGGCCGGGCCCTCCGAGCCGGCCGGGCCCTCCGAGCCGGCCGGGCCCTCCGAGCCGGCCGGGCCCTCCGAGCCGGCCGGGCCCTCCGAGCCGGCCGGGCC
>NZ_JBFRER010000223.1:0-5519 GCF_052114405.1 Streptomyces sp. M-16
GTCGACGGGCAGGCCGCGGGTCCAGGCCTCGGCGAGGGCGCCGAGGAAGGCCTCCGGCTCGGGACGGTCCTTGCGCAGCACCGGGGTCAGCAGCCCGGAGAAGGCTTCCGGCAGGCTCTCCCCCGCCATCGCGGCGAGGACACCCTGCGGACCCAGCTCCAGGAAGTGACCCACACCCTGCTCCTCGGCGAGGTASCGGATCCCGTCGCCGAAGCGCACGGCGGCGCGGACGTGACGGACCCAGTAATCGGCGGAGAACTCGGTGATCCGCTCGCCGGTGACGTTGGAGACGACCGGGATGGAGGGGGCGGAATAGGYGAGGGTTTCCGCGACCTCGCGGAAGGCCTCCAGCATCGGCTCCATCAGCGGCGAGTGGAAGGCGTGCGAGACCGTCAGCCGCTTSGTCTTGCGACCCCGCTCSGCCAGCGTCGCGGCCACCGCCAGGACCGCGTCCTCGGCACCCGAAATCACCACCGAATCGGGCCCGTTGACCGCGGCGATGTCGACGTCGGCGCTCAGCAGYTCCCGGACCTCGTCCTCGGTCGCCCGCACGGACACCATCGCCCCGCCCTCGGGCAGGGCGCCCATCAGCGCACCGCGCGCCGCCACCAGACGGGCCGCGTCCGCCAGGGACAACACCCCCGCCACGTGCGCCGCCGCTATCTCACCGATCGAATGACCCGCCACGAAGTCCGGACGCAGACCGAACGACTCCGCCAGCCGGTACAGCGCCACCTCTACGGCGAAGAGGGCCGGCTGGGTGACCTCCGTGCGGTGGACCTCCTCCCCGCCCCCGAACACCAGCTCCTTCAGCGGCAGGTCGAACCGTCCGCACACCTCGTCGAACGCGGCCGCGAACACCGGCTGCGCCTCGTACAGCTCACGCCCCATCCCCGGACGCTGCGCGCCCTGACCCGAGAACAGGAAGGCGAGCCGCTCGCCCGTGCCCGTGACGCCCTGCGTCAGGCCGGGCGCGCCCGCGCCCTCGGCGAGGGCGCGGAGGCTGGCCGCGTAGCCGTCCCTGTCACCGGCGAGCACGACCGCTCGGTGCTCCAGCGGCGAGCGGGTGGTCAGCAGCGCCGCCGCGACGTCCGCGGCGGGCACGGAGGCGTCCAGGTCCAGCAGCCGTGCGGCCTGGCCGCGCAGCGCTCCGGCGCTGCGGGCCGAGACCACCCAGGGCAGCGGCCCGGCGGGCTCCCCACCGGTGGCGGGAGCGGGCGCGGGCTCCTGCGGCCCCTGTTCGATGATCACGTGGGCGTTGGTGCCGCTGATGCCGAACGAGGAGACGCCGGCCCGGCGCGGGCGGCCGGTCTCCGGCCACTCCACGGGCTCGGTGAGGAGTTCCACCGCGCCCGCGGACCACAGCACCTCGGGCGTGGGCTCGTCGACGTGGAGGGACTTCGGGAGGACGCCCTCGCGCATGGCCATGACCATCTTGATGACGCCCGCGACACCGGCGGCGGCCTGCGCGTGCCCGATGTTCGACTTCAGCGAGCCGAGCCACAACGGCCGGTCCTCGGGCCGGTCCTGGCCGTAGGCGGCGAGGAGCGCCTGTGCCTCGATGGGGTCGCCGAGGGTCGTGCCGGTGCCGTGCGCCTCGACGGCGTCCACGTCCTGCGGGGCGAGCCGGGCGTTGGCGAGCGCCTGGCGGATGACGCGCTGCTGGGCGGGGCCGTTGGGGGCGGTCAGGCCGTTGCTGGCGCCGTCCTGGTTGGTGGCCGTACCGCGGACGACGGCGAGGACCCGGTGTCCGTTGCGACGGGCGTCGGAGAGCTTCTCCAGGAGGAGCACGCCCACGCCCTCCGCCCAGCCGGTCCCGTCGGCGCCGGCGGAGAAGGACTTGCAGCGGCCGTCTGCGGCCATGCCGCGCTGGCGGCTGAACTCGACGAACACGCTCGGGGTGGCCATGACGGCGACACCGCCGGCCAGGGCCATGGTGCACTCGCCCTGGCGCAGCGACTGCGCGGCCAGGTGCAGGGCGACCAGCGAGGAGGAGCAGGCCGTGTCGACGGTGATCGCCGGGCCCTCCAGCCCGAAGGCGTAGGCGACGCGGCCGGAAACCACGCTGCCCTGGGTGCCGGTGAGGCCGTAGCCCTCGACCTTCTGCGGGTTCTCCTCGACGCGGAAGGCGTAGTCGTGGTGCATGGATCCGGCGAAGACGCCGGTCCGGCTGCCGCGCACGCTGTCGAGGTCGAGGCCGGCCCGCTCGAAGACCTCCCAGGAGGCTTCGAGGAGGAGCCGCTGCTGCGGGTCCATGGCGAGGGCCTCGCGCGGGGAGATCCCGAAGAGGACGGGGTCGAAGTCTCCGGCCCCGTAGAGGAATCCGCCCTCGCGGGCGTAGGTGGTGCCGAGCCGTTCCGGGTCGGAGTCGAAGAGGGTGGCGAGGTCCCAGCCGCGGTCGGTGGGGAACCCGTCGACGGCGTCGCGGCCCTCGGCGACCAGCCGCCACAGGTCCTCGGGCGAACCGACCCCGCCGGGGTAGCGGCAGGCCATGCCGACGATCGCGATCGGCTCGTCGGGGGCGGCGGCCGTGACGGCGACGGGCTCGTCGGGGGCGGCGGCCGGGGTGCCGTCCTGGGCGCCGAGCAGTTCGGCGAGGAGGAAGCGGGCGGCCGCGTTGACGGTGGGGTGGTCGAAGACGATGGTGGCCGGCAGCCGCAGGCCCGTGGCGGCGCCGAGCTGGTTGCGCAGTTCGACGGCGGTCAGGGAGTCGAAGCCGAGCTCCTTGAAGGCCTTGTCGGGGCGGATCGCCGAGGGGTCGGCGTGGCCGAGCACGGCGGCGACCCGGCCGCGTACGAGGTCGAGGAGCTCGCGTTCGCGTTCGCCCTCGCCGAGGGCGGCGAGGCGCCGGACCAGCGAGGAGACCTCGGCCTCCGGGGCGCCCGCCTCGACGGCGCGCCGGGCGGGGGTGCGGACCAGGGAACGCAGCAGCGGGGGCAGCAGCCCGGCGGCGGCGCGGGTGCGCAGGGTCGCCGCGTCCAGGCGTACGGGGACCAGCAGGGGTTCGCCGGGGGCGCGCAGCGCCGAGTCGAGCAGGGCGATGCCGTGGTCGGAGGCCAGCGGGAGGATGCCGGCGCGGGTCATCCAGCCGAGGTCGCCGTCCTTGAGGTGGGCGAGCATGCCGCTGGACTGCTCCCACAGGCCCCAGGCGAGGGAGGTGGCGGGCAGGCCCTGGGCGTGCCTGCGGTGGGCGAGGGCGTCCATGAAGGAGTTGGCGGCGGCGTAGTTGGCCTGGCCGGGGTTGCCGTAGACGCCGGCGATGGAGGAGAAGAGGACGAAGGCGGTGAGGTCGAGGTCGCGGGTCAGCTCGTGGAGGTTCCACGCCGCGTCCGCCTTGGGACGCATCACCGCGTCGAGGCGCTCGTCCGTCAGCGAGGCGACCAGTCCGTCGTCCAGGACACCGGCCGCGTGGACCACCCCGGTCAGGGGACGGTCGGCCGGAACGGCCGACAGCAGCGCGGCCAGCGCACCACGGTCCGCCACGTCACACGCCACGACCTCCGCCGAACCACCCAACCCGGCCATCTCCGCCACGAGTTCGGCCGCACCCGGAGCATCCGGACCACGACGGCCCGTCAGCAACAGGTGCCGCACCCCGTGCTCGGTGACCAGGTGCCGGGCCACCAACGCACCCAGCGCACCCGTACCCCCGGTGATCAGCACCGTCCCCTCCGGGCTCCAGAGGGGTCGGCGGCCCGCCGGCTCGGTGGCCCGGACCAGCCGGGGGGCGAGCAGCGAGCCGTCGCGGACGGCGAGCTGGGGTTCGCCGGTGGCGAGGGCCGCGGCGAGGGCGGTGTCGGTGTCGCCGCCCTCCCACGGGTCGAGGTCGACGAGGACGAAGCGGTCCTGGTTCTCGGTCTGGGCGGAGCGCAGCAGGCCCCACAGCGGGGCGTGCGCGAGGTCGGTGACGTCCTCCCCGGCGCGTACGGAGACGGCGCCCCGGGTGACGATCACCAGGCGGGCGGCGGCCAGCCGGTCCTCGGCGAGCCAGTCCCGGACGAGTCCGAGGGCGTCGGCGGTCGCCGCGCGGGCGGCTTCGGCGGTCCGGGCCGCGTCCGCGTCCGCCACGGTGTCGGCGGCGGGGGCGGGGGCGTAGGAGTAGACGACCGTGGAGGGGACGGCGAGCCCCTGGTCGAGGGCGGCGGTGAGGTCGGCGAGGCGGGGGTGGGCTGCGCCGCCGAGCTCGGTCCAGTCGGGGAGCGCGGCGCCGCCGGCCGCGGGGACCGCCGACCACTCCACGCGGTGGAGTCCGTCGCGGTGTGCGCCGCGCAGGGCTCCCGCGGCGACGGGCCGCAGGACGAGGGACTCGACGGCGGCCACGGGGCGGCCCTCGGTGTCGGCCACGTCCAGCGCCACCGTGTCGGTGCCGAGGGGGGTCATGCGCAGGCGCAGTGCGGTGGCGCCGGTGGCGTGGAGGGACACGCCGCTCCACACGAAGGGCAGCCGGACGCCGGAGTCCTCGCCGCGGGCGGCGCGGACGAGCTGTTCGGCGTGGAGGGCGGCGTCGAGGAGGGCGGGGTGCAGGCCGAAGCCGGCCGCCTCCTCGCGCTGCGCGGAGTCCAGGGCCACCTCCGCGTACACGGTCCCGCCCGCGCTCCAGGCGGCCTTCAGGCCCTGGAACGCGGGCCCGTACGCGTAACCGGCCTCGGCCGTCCGCTCGTAGAAGCCCTCGATGTCGACGGGCTCCGCGCCGGCCGGCGGCCAGGCGGTGAGGTCCGCGTCGGCGGCGGGGGCGGAGGCGGGGGCCAGGAAGCCGTTGGCGTGACGGGTCCAGGCGGCGTCCGTGTCGGCGTCGTCGGGCCGCGCGTAGACGGCGACGGAACGGCGGCCGGAGCCGTCGGGGGCTCCGACGACGGCCTGGACCTGGACGGCCGCGCGGGGGGCGAGTACGAGCGGGGCTTCGAGGGTGAGCTCTTCGAGGTGGGCGCAGCCGGCCTCGTCACCGGCCCGGACGGCGAGCTCGACGAAGGCGGTGCCCGGCAGCAGGACGGTGTCCAGCGCGCCGTGGTCGGCGAGCCACGGGTGGCCCTGGAGGGAGATCCGGCCGGTCAGCAGGAACCGGTCGCCGTCGGCGATCCGGACGCAGGCGCCCAGCAGCGGGTGTCCGGCCTCGGCCAGGCCCGCGGCGGACACGTCGGCGGCCCCCGTGGCCGGGGCGTCGAGCCAGTGGCGTGCGCGCTGGAAGGGGTAGGTGGGCAGTTCGGTGGCCGCGGTGGCCCCGGAGTCGGTGAGGACGGAGTTCCAGTCGACGTCGACGCCGCGGGTCCAGGCGGTGGCCAGGGAGGTGGTGAAGCGGGCCAGGCCGCCCTCACCGCGCCGCAGGGTGCCGGTGGCCAGGATCTCCGTGCCCGCGGCCTCCGCCGTCTCCAGCAGCCCGTACGTCAGCACCGGGTGCGCGCTGGACTCCACGAACGCCCGGAACCCGTCGGCCAGCAGGGAGCGGACGACCGGCTCGAAGGACACCGGCCGGCGGCAGTTCTCGTACCAGTACGCCGCCGTCAGCTCGGGACCCTCCAGCA